>JBBIRG010000401.1:0-2713 GCA_037441945.1 Bacteroidota bacterium
ACTCATGGGCTCATAATGAATCAACAAGACGCTTTCGAATCACAAATTGTATTATTGATACTGTTGTTACTATTTTGAGAAAATTAATAAATATGATGTTGAGATATCATTTTTCGAAAACCAAACTCCGGTTATTTTATACGTCCGGGTTGTTTATCATCGTGTTTCTTGCAACCGCCGGAACTCTCTCATCCCAAACCGTCAGCGATCCTGATTTAAAAGGGCTGGCCGAATTATGGAACAAAGGACAGACTGATTCGTTGAAGAGAGTTCTCCCGCTGTATCAGAAAAAATACGGCCGGTCGCCGGAATTTTTATTTTTAAACGCGGCGCTGAATTCCGACGCTTCGGAAGCGGTTAAGGTTTATGAATCGCTGCTGCAGCAACACCCGAAAAATATTTTTGCCGATCAGTGCCTTCTCCGGCTGATCCAGTACAACGTCTCGCTGGGATTGTACCAGGCGGCTGAAAATTACCTGAAAACGCTGAAATCGCAGTTTCCGGATTCCCCGGCGCTGGCGACGGCGGTTCAGTTGTTTCCCGGCGACGATTCGGGCGATTCCGGAACGTCTGGCGCGCAAACCAAGGATACAGTGGCTTCGGGGGTATACGCTCTGCAGGTCGGCGCTTTTTCCGAAAAACAAAACGCGGAGAAATTAATCAAAACATTGCGGGAAAAAGGTTTTACCGATATCACAGCCGGTGAAAAAACCGTGAATGATAAGAAACTGTTCACCGTGATAATCGGTTCGTACGCGAACCGGGATCAGGCCGCGGCCGCAGGCCAGACGCTGAAGAAAAACCACGGCATGAATTATTCGATCGTAACCCGCTGACAGACGGCCATGCGTTTCCCGAAACCAAACCAATCCAGACAGGCGATTCAACGGCCTCACCCGGAACAAAAGCACGGCACGGTCAGGGCGTTTTTCGCCGTTGATTTTGACGACGCTGTCAAAAGGTATTTATCCGAAGCGCAGGATGTTCTGCGTCCGCTGTTCGCGGATTACCGCGTGAACTGGGTACGCCCGGAGCAAATGCACATGACGCTGCGGTTTCTGGGCGATGTTACTCCGGCGCAGGTTACGGAATTGATTGACGCATGCGAATTCATCCGCTCGTTCAAACCGTTTCATCTGGAACTGTCGGGTCCCGGATGCTTTCCGTCCCGCGAAAACCCGCGCGTGGTCTGGATCGGCTGTCAGTGCCCGGATGAGCTTTTTCTGCTTCAGGAACGGATCGAGCGGGCCGTGCAGGCCGCAGGACTTACGCCGGAAACAAAACGATTTTCGCCTCATCTGACGCTCGGACGGATTAAGGATTCGCATCAGAGATCCGGTAAATCCGGACGTACGGACTGGACGGCTGTCGAACGATTTTTTGACACGCCTCCGGACAAAATAATTCAAACCGTCCGCTACGCGCGTCTGTACCAAAGCCGGCTCAGCGCGCAGGGCGCCTCGTACAGCGTTTTGCACGATTTTCATTTTTCTTCATAAAACTATTCCATCCGCGGGCGTTTTTGATTATATTGTTTAAAGCAATTAAACCGGCAGGGCCGAAAATAAATATTAACCGCAGAGGGCGCAGAGAACGCTAAGTTTTGATTTGTTTTCCCCGCGAATGTTACGAATAAAACGAATATTAAAACCATGAAAACCAGAATAAAAAATTATAAAAATACGGATGTCAATACTTTTATCCAAGAAATACCAGTGTGTTGGGAAATCAGACGGTGAAAAAATCTGTTCCAGAATTCTTTTCTTATATTTCGTATGTTTCGCGGGCAATGCTTTTCTTAGCGTTCTACGCGATCTTTGCGGTCAATTGTGGCCTCACCATTATCTATGAAAAAACCTAGATGTTGCTGATATAGCGTCTAACCAAAGGAAACACCCGAATGATTCACGTTGTACGACAATTGATGGTTATATTTTTTGTTTCCGGTTCCTTTATCATGGTTTTTTCGCAGGACCGCTATCAGGGCCGGATATTAGAAAAAGGCGCCTCATCAAAAGACCAGACCCCTTGGATCATGCTGCTTCAGTATGATCTGTACTACCTCGGTTACGGAGTGTATTTTGATCAGTATGGCGGAGTGACGGGCGATTACCAGGAAGAAACAGCGCGCGCGGTCAAAGCGTTTCAGTATGATCACGGCCTTATCGCCGACGGCGTCATGGCGCGGAAAACCGCTATGGAAATTGAACGCTCATTAGAAGCGTCAGATTTGGGAAAAAACTGGAAACTGTTTGACCCGATGCGGTATAAGGGACAGCGTATCCGCAAAGGCGATCTGGACGAACTGACCAAAAACGCGGTTTCACAGCTCAGAGGCGACCTGACACTGATTGGTTATAACGTTTCGGGCGACCCGCGCGGCGTTTTCGGCGAGGAAACAGAAAAAGCGCTGAAATCGTTCCAGGAAGTCAACCTGCTGCCTACTACCGGCATACTCGACGACCGCACCGTCATCACGCTTGCGGAAAAAATCTGCATGCTTGGAAAAAAATAAATCATTAACCCGCCATGCGCATTCTTTCTATTGACATGGTCAAATCCAAAAACCGCGGAACGGTTACCTATCAGGTTGCGCTCGACAACGGCGAAAAAACCGTTCTGACGGCCGATACGGTTTTATTTTTTCAACTCCATCCGGATGATGAAATCAATGAAGAACGCCTTCGGGACATTTGCGCGCATGACGAGGAAA
>JBBIRG010000402.1:0-2695 GCA_037441945.1 Bacteroidota bacterium
GTTCTTCGCAACTACGGCGACTAAGTCCATTGCGAAATCATAGATTTTCAGCGTCGCTTTGTCCGTCGCGGGATTCAGTCCGGTCATGTCATATCGGAACCGCGTTACGTTCGGATCAACGGATGGCGAAAACGGATTCGGATAGGCGTAACTTTGCGGCTGACCCTGTTTTCTGGGTTCGGGATTAACGCGGATAATTTTCCATGTATTGCCCTGCGTTGTGGAAATGGCCAGCCCGTCCTGATTGGCGAAATAAAGAACGCTGTTGACGCCGGGATTCTGAACGCCGGCTGTATAAAAACTTGTCGAGAAGAAACGATCTTTGGTTGTTGCATCAATGATATTGATATATTGCGTCCAGTTCTGTCCGAGATCGTCGGAGCGGAACAGACCCTCGTCGGTGGCGGCGAAAACCGTTTTGCCGTCGAAGGCGAGATTGTTGATGAACGGCCCCTGCAAAGCGACGCGCCAGGTTTTTCCGCTGTCCGGGGAAAAACATAATCCGTTGTATTCGGTTCCCGTAACGGCGCGGTTGGCGGCCGCCCAGATGTAATGTTTGGTTACGGCATTTTCGGTAAAAATCTGCTCGCCGAGCGCGACGACAAAATTACCCGACAAGCCGCTGTTCTGCGCGGTATAGCGTTTCCAGCTCATGCCGCCGTCGGTGGTAAAATTCAATCCGCCAGCCGTTCCGGAAAATATACCAAACGGCGTCGCTATCACGGAAAACACGCGATGGTTCAGGTTTTTCAACATGTGAATTATGAATTTGTAAGTTGAATCTGAATGCACTGCAAACATATTATCCGGCGGTATTGTCGCCACAAAAAAAGGACCGATGTTTCCATCCGGCAAGCGGGTAGCGTGCCGAAGCCCTCCCGCAAAACTGGCTATCCATACCGTCGTGTCGGTCACCGCAATATCCCAGGTCACATTATCGATATTAGTGCGGACGGCTAATGTTTTCAGTGTGTCGCCGTTTGTCCGGAAAACATAATCATAATATTCAATATACCATGTACCGTCCTCGCGTCTAAGGGTATCAAATGTTTTGATGCTATCCATTGGCTGAGCTATGTGCTTCCATGTCCGACCGAAATCGGCTGTATAAGAAATTCCTCCGCCGGGACCGTACGTCGGTTTGATGGACAGATTCGTATCATACAAAGTGGATAAAAATAAATACGGCTGATGATAAGCCATCGCGGTGATACTGCCTTTGTAAAATCCGTCTTTCGTGGTCAGATTATACCATGACGCGCCTTGATCGGTAGTAATGCTGAGTCCGGCTGAATTCGCGGTGTACACTGTGTCGCCGAAAATTTCAATTACCGTTACCGTATTCGCCAGCGGTTTGGCGCTGTACGATGATTGGCCGGAATTTTCATCCGATAATTCAAAAGTTTTTTTCAAAACATTTTGGGCTGACGCGGCATGAAAGCACAGGAATAACAAAACAGAAAATTTAATGAATGGGTTCATATTTCTCTCTAAAATTTCATTTTAACAGAAAACACAGAATTAGAAAAGTATATAATAGTCATTCTATTGAAAAAGGTTTATCTGAAATTTGTTATCGTGTTTAGCGGGTTGAATCCTCGCTTCGCGTATATCGCGGTCTTTGCGGTAATATTTTGCATCCGGATAATTACTAATTGGTCACCACGATCGAGTCGCTGATTATATTGCTGACCAGATCCAGAAGGTCTACCGCGCGGAAATGGAACCTGTATATGCCGGTTGGGGTTGTTGGCGGAAGCTGCAGCGCGCGGGAATAAATTCTGTCGTTTGCCGTGGAATCGCCGTGATTGGCCAGGTCGCCGTCGTCGAATAATTCAATCGGGTTGCCGGAACCGGCGGATGGGAAATAAACGGTTCGGATGTCGTCCGGCCCGTCGGGATCGCTAGCGGTAATGAAAATCGAAAACAGCGCAGGCGCGGACTGCAAAATCACCGTATCGGGCATGATGAGATTGCTGATGACTGGCGGCCTGCCGAACGCTGGATTCTGGGAAATAACTATTGTCACGGGACCGGTTTCGTCCTTGCCGTCGTGAACGAAAAAATTAAAATAAAACCGTGATGTGCTGACGCCCGAGAGAAATGTCCGGTTCAGAATTCCCGTAAACTCTAGGTCGCCGGCTGTCCGGTCGCCGTTCTGTCCCGCGTCGCTGGGGAAATGGGTAAACGGGTATGGAATAAATCCGCCGTTGTTTGTATAGGCTTCAGTGCCGACCATCAGGGAATCACCGTCGGCGTCGAACACGCGGACGCGGACGGTATCGCCGAGTTGTATGAACGACGGCGCCTGAATCGACAGGATTTCCGGGGGACTGTTTCGCGGTTCGGCATCAAACGACCCGCATGAGATGAAAAAAAACAACGCCGGTAAATATGCGTATTTCATAGATCTGACCGATGTTTATGGTTAATTATTAATTTCTATTTTTTTTGCCGGTGATCATAAAAAAGGATTGCGAGCCCGGCTATGAACAGCAACAGCCCGATGGCGCTGATGTGTGCGTGCACTTCCGTTTTTGTGCCGTACCAGAGCAGGCTGCTTTCGTCCATATTGTTAAACAGGATGACGATAAAATTATTCAGTCCGTGGATGATGATCGTCGGCACAATGCTGTTGGTCTTCCACGCGATGACGCCGAGCGCGAGGGCGATGATAAAGATCTGGATGCCGCCC
>JBBIRG010000403.1:0-1463 GCA_037441945.1 Bacteroidota bacterium
CGAGTTCCTCGGCGAGTGTCTTGGCGTTGCTCATCACCTGTTTCGCGTATTCTTTGAAAGATGGCTGGAGGGCTTCCTTGAATGCGACGGCTTTGGCGGCGATGATGTGCATCAGCGGGCCGCCCTGGATGCCGGGCATGACGTTGCTGTCCATGATCTCGGACATCATTTTCACTCGTCCGCTTTTCGGCGCGACAAGGCCCATGCGGTTTTCAAAATCTTTTCCCATGAGGATCAGCCCCGAACGCGGGCCGCGCAGGGTTTTGTGCGTTGTCGTCGTTACAAAATCGCAGTGTTGTATCGGGCTGGGGTGCAGACCGGCGGCGATCAACCCGGCGGGATGCGCCATGTCGGCCATAAGGTAGGCGCCCACGGCGTCGGCCGCCTCTCGGAATTTATCGTATTCGAAAAACCGCGGATAAGCGCTCGCGCCGGCGATAATCATTTTGGGTTTATTCTCTTTCGCGACTTTCATCAGCTCATCATAGTCAATGCGGCCGGTTTCTTTCTTCACGCCGTACGCGACGACTTTATACATCTTGCCGGAAAAATTAACCGGACTGCCGTGCGTCAGATGCCCGCCGTGCGCGAGATTCATGCCCATGATCGTGTCGCCCGGATTCAGGACGGTAAAGTAAACCGCCATGTTCGCCTGACTGCCGGAGTGGGGCTGGACATTGGCGTAGTCGCATTTGAAGAGTTCCTTTGCCCTTGCGCGCGCGATGTTTTCCGCCTCGTCGACAAATTCGCATCCGCCGTAATAACGGTTGCCCGGATAGCCCTCGGCGTACTTATTGGTCATGACGCAGCCCGCGGCCTCGAGCACCGCCTGGCTGACAAAATTTTCGGAAGCGATCATCTCCAGGGTGTTGTTCTGCCGGCCTTTTTCGTTCTCAATCGATTTGAAAATATCAGGATCAAATGCGGTTAAATGTTTCATGACGGAAATTCCTTCATTTATTGAGTATTGTTTTTGTTCAGAAATTTAGTGTAATTAAAAAAGAGAACTTTTCCAAATAAAAACCGGATGAAAACAACCGCCGGAATGAAATCATTCAGATCCGGTAGGATGCGTTGAATGAAAAAGATTGCCGCTTTTAAAATCCGTTACTCCAGATGATACCACTTATGAATCAGTTCATGCGTGGAATCGGGCGCTGTTTTGTGCCGGAATTCGTTGGTTTTCGGATTGTATGCGTAATCGTTTTGCCAGTCATTAAAATTCGCCGCCAGTTCGCGGATTGCTGAAGTAATGTAGGCGATTTCTTCATCCGACATGACCGGATGCACCGAGGCGCGTATCCATCCGGGTTTCACCGACAGGTCGCCGTGATCGATGACGGAGGTGATTTTATGCGATACTTCGCGGTCGATGTGAAGGAGGAAATGGCCGTAGGTGCCCGCGCAGGAACAGCCGCCGCGGACCTGGATGCCGTACCGATCGTTCAGCAGCTTGACGCCGA
>JBBIRG010000403.1:1482-2694 GCA_037441945.1 Bacteroidota bacterium
AGAAAATACGCCGAGCCGGTGATCGATATGCCCGGCGAGAATATGCAGATTCGGGACGCCGCGCAGTTCACGGAACAGGATCGGGACGATTTCTTTTTCGCGCGCGAGTAATTTATCAGTACCCATCTGCTCTTTGAGCTTCACGCACAGCGCCGCTTTGATGGTCTGCAGGAACTGTGGCGTACCGCCGTCTTCGCGCGCCTCAATATCGTCCACGTATTTTTTTTCACCCCACGGGTTAGTCCAGTCGACCGTGCCTCCGCCCGGCTGGTCGGGGATTTTATTGGCGTAGAGTTTTTTGTTAAAAATCAATACGCCCGGCGTTCCGGGACCGCCGAGAAATTTATGCGGCGAAAAATAAACCGCGTCGAGCGCTTCTTCCGGGTCGGCGGGATGCATATCGATGTTGACATACGGGCCGGAACAGGCGAAGTCCACGAAACACAACCCGCCCGCCTGATGCACCACTTTCGCGATCGCGTGATACGGCGTCTGTATGCCGGTGACATTGGAACACGCGGTAACGGAAGCGATCTTGAATTTGCGCGTCCGGTACTGATCTAAAAGTTCCTGCAGATGCCCCAGATCAACAAGTCCCTGCTCGTCCGGCATCAGGCACTCTACGTCGGCGACGGTTTCTAACCAGGAAGTGTGATTCGAATGATGTTCCATATGCGTGACAAACACCACCGGCTTGTTATCGCCCTGGAGGTGAACGCAATCGGCTAATTGTTCCGGAACGCGGAGGCCTAGAATTCGCTGGAATTTATTGATAGCGCCGGTCATTCCCGAGCCGGTCATGATGATCACGTCCTCTTTTCCGGCGTTGACATGTTGCTTGATGATGTGACGCGCCTCATGATAGGCCGCGGTCATGCACGTGCCGGTGACCGATGTTTCCGTATGCGTGTTCCCGAGAAACGGCCCGAACGTATTTGTCAGTTTATCCTCGATCGGTCTGTAAACACGCCCGCTGGCCGTCCAGTCCGCAAACGATCTTCTGCTTTCCGTACGGAGTTTCAAATTCCTGATTCCAGCCGATCACATTCCTTCGGAACGGTTCAAAATATTTTTCGAGCAAATTGTTTTTGTGTTGCGTCATGATCACCCTTTGTTAATTAATAACCACCGTCAAAGCGCATCAGGGTCGAAAACGCTTCAAGCTGATTGCTGTTCGGATTGAAGTAGGAGAAAGAAATATGAGTAACATTG
>JBBIRG010000404.1:0-2693 GCA_037441945.1 Bacteroidota bacterium
AGTGGACGGCCTATCCGGGATCTACTGCCGGATATGTCATCGAGGTTACGAACTCCAACGGTTCGGTCATCTGGGGAGGATTCACGAACAAAACCCGGAATTTCATCCTGCATAAGGATTCGACAGCGGTCAATTACAACTACAACGGCCTGGCGTCCAATCCGTTGATCCGCAGAAATATATACAGATGGCGCGTCTTTGCCTGTAAAAACGAAAACGGAGCCGATTCAACCGGATGGGGCTATAAGCTGATCTCCGTCAGCGAGGAACAGCGGGGACTTATTAAATTTGGAAATTGATGAACGAATCAGAAAATCACAAAATCCCCGCCGATCGTTTCTGCGGGGATTTTTTCTTTGTCGTTATCTTTCAGTCCTGAATAATCATCCGTATTTGCAGATTTCCGGTTTATTTCTTTGATTAGCGAATATAGAAATAAAACAGGAATCATAAACTGAGAAAATGAGGCTAAATCAGATTCTAATTGCATTTCATCAAATCCCCGTAAAACTCCGGCCTCCGGTCTTTCATGATCTCATTATTCGGCGTAATCATTTTATGACGAGCGGCTGATACATCAATGTCCAGAATAACTAGTTCCTCACGTTGCGACGGCGACCGATAAAGCAGCTGCCCTTTCGGCGCGACAATCTGGCTTTTACCTGTAAATTTAATGCAGCCGTGCGGACGCTTGTCATGACCGAACCGGTTGCAGGTTATCGCGTAAACATGATTTTCCAGACAACGCGTCACCATAGCGTTCTGGCAGTAATCCAGCACCAGATTCGACGGATGACACAGGATATCGGCACCCTTTATCGCAAGCAGCCGGCTGACTTCAGGAAAAATCCAGTCGAAGCAGATCATCATGCCGATCTTCGCGTCTTTTACGGTATGTACTTCAGCGGGAGTGTCACCGGGATCAAACCAGTTTTTTTCCTCGTTAAAAAGATGCAGTTTGCGGTACACAGCAACGATCCCTTCCGGTCCCAGTAACAGCGCGCTGTTGAAGTATTTGTCCGAGGCTTTTTCCGCGAATCCCGTCACGATGTGCATGGATTTATCCCGGCACAGAGAAACCAGGCTGTCTACATGTCCCGAATGATAAGGATCTTCGGCAAGTTCGCGCACCTCGTCCCGGTCGCGGAAAAGATAACCTGTCAGGGCGAGTTCGGGCAGAACGATCAGGTCCGCATCCGTCTCGTTCAGCGCCGTGACGACAGCGAGCAGATTATTCTTGATCTTCCCGAAACGCGGGTGAAACTGGAAAAAACCGGCTTTCATATCATATCCTCACATCATTCATAATGACTTTTATCTGCGGGCTGATTTTTCGTCGATCAAAATATTCGGCGCCCGCATCTTCATTTTTCGGAAACCATGCGGATGCCAGAACGGATGCCGGCAGAATGAAAATAATGACGCCCAGAACAATTAGAATCGGAATTTTATACTCTTCCGGAAGCGGCTTTTTGACGCCGATGAAAATCAGAATGAGAGACAGTCCGAAATGCAAATACCCTAACAGCTTCAGAAATCCGGCAACCGCGAAGTACAGCGCGCGCAAACCCAGAACGGCGAAAATATTGGACGCGTAAACAATAAACGGGTCATTGCTGATCACCAGGACGGCCGGAATGGAATCAACAGAGAATATCAGATCGGCGGTTTCACTCGCAATCAAAACAACAAACAGGGAAGTCGCGGCCAACCGCTTCGCGTATCGGACGAAAAAAAGTCCTTCCCGGTAATCGGGCTTAACCGGCGCGAATTTGCGGAACCAATTCAGGGTAACACTTTTTTCTGGATGGATTTTCTTATCGGATTTCAGCGCCGTTTTGATTCCGGTAAAGATCAGAAAGAGGCCAAATACATACAGAATCCAGTGAAACATCTGGATCGGCGAAATTTCCGCAAAAATAAAAAACGCACGCATCGCGATCGTCCCGAGTATGCCGAGAAATAGCACCCGATGCTCGTACTTGGGCGGAACACGGAAATAGGTAAATATCATCAAGAAGACAAATATATTATCCACGCTAAGCGATTTTTCTACGACGTACGCGGTAAGAAACGGAAACGTTTTTTCATGATCATACCAGAGATACACCGACACGTTGAAGACCAGCGCAACCAGAATAAAAATTCCGCTCCAAATCATCGCCTCCCGGATATGGATGACGTGATCTTTGCGATGAAGTAAAAGATCGACAACGAGCAGAACCGTAAAAACGACTCCGAAGAAAATCCACCCGTTTGTCATGAAAGTCTTTTCGTTTTTTTGTTTCGCGGTTTCGCCGGATTTGTCCCGCGGTTTTGGGTTTTCGGAATACCGCGGAGAATCAATTCATAGGAATCATCAATCCAAACGAAAAGCTCTTTCTGCGAAATCCTCCCGCCCAGCATAACGGTATTCCAGTGCTTTTTATTCATGTGATAGCCCGGCAGGACAAAATCGTACCGTTCCCGCAATTCGACCGTTTTTTTCCGGATCGCATTTAAGGTTCACACTGAAAGGCGCCTCCAGGTTAAGCAGAGCAAACATCCTGCCTTTGACTTTAAAAACCAGCGTGGTGTCGTCAAACGGAAAAGATTCCGTAACATGCTGTTTTCCGGCGCAGTAGTTACGAATGATGTCTATGTCCATATATATGGAGTATGTAACGTTAACCGGATCGTTTTAATCATGATCG
>JBBIRG010000405.1:0-253 GCA_037441945.1 Bacteroidota bacterium
ACAAGGGCCGTTATACCGGCTTCACAAGCGAAGACAGCATACGGATAACTCTGGCCGATACCGCCGTATCGGCAAAAAATTCAGCCGCTCTCAAATTCGCGGTGGGTTTTTCATACCCTGTGCTGCTTGGAGGTAGATATCTTTATGTTACCACCGATATTTACGGAGTCAATTACCTGACCAAGCCGCCCCAGACAGCCTATAGCCTACAGAATTACGCTTATTTCGCGCTTGGCCTGAAATACAACCTGTT
>JBBIRG010000405.1:265-559 GCA_037441945.1 Bacteroidota bacterium
GCGCGAGCGCGTATCGGCGGAGAATTCCTGGTCATGAAGACCTCTGATGCAACTTTATCCAGCACTGAGCTGAAAATCGAAGACCTGACAATATCCGGCACCGACTACCCGAAATACCGAATATTCGGCGGATTCAGTTTCCCGTTATCGCCCCGCGCAATGACGATTGAAACTGATATAACCATAATAACCGAAAAAGACCGGGAAGTCATCAAACGACGCGAGGTTGAAGATATTCTTTATTCCGAGCAGGAAATCCAGCGACGCAGCGTTAATTTCAAACCCGTTGTAGAA
>JBBIRG010000405.1:573-2444 GCA_037441945.1 Bacteroidota bacterium
ACAAAACTTCCGTAAGCAGTTACATCAATACTCTGATGCCGTACGACAAGAAAGCAACGGATTCGAAATCATTCGAGGATGACGACACCGAATGATCCATACGATTTTGAAAACCGGCTGAATTCAAAGCCGGTTTTTTTTTCAGAAATATTAATTAATGTTTTCAGCATCAGGCCTTATTTCATTCTGCACCTCAGTAACCTCAGCCGCTTCAAGAGGTTTAAAAGGCTGAGTGCGCAAAGCCTCATTCGTGATTATCCGCATTTCGTTAACCGGTTTAAAGAAAAACCAAACCGCCAAAGTCGCCAGGATGCAGAAGAATGTACAGACGGCTCCGCCTTCGGGTCCGAATGTTCCGCCGGTAATCCAGTCGGGACCGGTTTCCATCGACAGTACAAGCGGCGTCCGGGGCGTTGTCCCGCTGACTGGTAAACCCCAGATAAACCCTTGCGTAAAATTCCATGCAGTATGAATGCCGATGGGAAGCCACAAGGAGCGCGTCTGCAGGTATGCGGCAGACAATAAAATACCGGCTAAAATAATATTGATAACGCCAAATACTGAAACGTTTGGATTGCCGGCATGCGCCAGTCCGAAAACTACTGAAAAAACCAGCGTTGCCGGAATTTTGCCTATACCTTCGGTAAGGGACTGAAACAAATACCCGCGGAACATGATTTCCTCGTTAAAACCGACCATCAGGTACAGCATCAGGTTGCCGGTTAATCCCCAAATGATTGTTTCCGTATCGTGCAATGAAAAACGGATGTCATAAAATCCGAATGCATAAGGCAATAAGACCGCGAGACACAGCATCACAAATCCGATCAGCAGACCCCAGGAAAATTCGCCGATCGCGCCGGGCCTGAAACCCATGCCCAATGAGCGAATATCACGCCGGTCAAGAAATTTCAGCAATAAAAAAGCAGCCGCCAGGCCCGAGGCTGCCGAGATCATGAGTGTGATTGTTTCTTTGGTGATGCCTGAGAAATCGGATAATTTGAAAATTATCTGTGATGCGACGATTGCCGGGACGCTGATCAAAATAAACAGAATGAGATATAGTCCCATCCGCCATCCGTTTCGCGGCTGAAATTGCCTGTTGATAAAAATATCTTTGATTGTCATTCATATGCTCCTGATAAAAATTGATTTTCATTGAAACGGATACAGACACAAAAAGTTTCAAAAGAAATCCTTAAGATGGGGAAAAAGCCGGCGCATGGATTCCGAACCGGCTGCCTCAAAATCAGCGAACTCAAAGCCGGGTGAAACGGTACAGCCTAACAGCGTAAATTCTCCGGTGCAACGCGCGGACTGCCAGGTACCGCCCGGAATAAGCAACTGCGGCGTCATTCCAGAAAGAATATCACAGCCCAGCGTGCGTTTCTCCGGTTTCCCGTCCGGACTGATCATCATCACTTCCAGCGGGCTTCCGCAATAGAAATGATAAATTTCGTCATTCGCGACGCGGTGCCATGACGTCTGCTGATTTTCGGCGAGCAAAAAGTAAATGGCTGTTCCCGCCGATCGATGCGTTTCGGTTTTCGCCTGAATGCCCGAACGATAGGTTTCGCGGTAATAGCCGCCTTCGGTGTGCGGGGCCAGGCACAGCGCTCTGAGGATGTCTTCGGCTTTACTCAAAGGATTGTCCTAACGGCGACGAAAAACGACATAGGCCAGATAGGCGACCAGCAAAACAGCCATCCCTACGCGGTTGATCACCGGTTCCACAAAAAAGAAAAAATTGGCAAGGATCAGCGCTCCGAGCAGTCCGATCACGCACCAGCCGAATATTTTCCACCGCTGTTGGCGGCGGATTTTCGCTTCATCAACGGCCGTTTGTTCCCCGTTCATTTCGTTTTTTTCGG
>JBBIRG010000405.1:2476-2689 GCA_037441945.1 Bacteroidota bacterium
TTCCTTTAACTGCCGGGGATCGACCGTCGACGGCGCCTTGTCCATCAGCGAAACAGCGCTGTTGGTTTTTGGAAAAGCAATGACGTCGCGGATGGATTTACGTCCGGTCAGGATGGCGGCCATGCGGTCAAATCCCAGCGCGATACCGCCGTGCGGAGGAACACCGTATTCAAAAGCCCGGAGCAGGAAGCCGAATTTATTTTCGCGCTCTTC
>JBBIRG010000406.1:0-2683 GCA_037441945.1 Bacteroidota bacterium
ATTCATTTAATTATTTATGATGCCCATGGCGCCCGTTCAAGATATATTTTCTGAAAATCTCGAAAAAAGCCTTCAGCAACTCCGGGAAAAACGTCCTCGCATACTCGCGGTGGACGACGAGCAGGCGATGCTGAACGTACATGAGCGCATTCTGTCGGACGAATACGAAATTCATACGGCGATCAGCGGGGCGCAGGGACTCGAGATCCTTGAGCAAAATCCCGATATTGAACTCATTCTGTCCGACCAGCGTATGCCCGTAATGTCGGGCACGGAATTCCTGAACCGATCGATGGCCGTCAATCCAAACTGCGTGCGCATCATTCTTACCGGTTACACCGATATCAAGGACCTTGTGGATTCGATCAATTCCGGCCGTGTTTTCCAGTATATTACGAAGCCGTTCGAGCCAGACGAACTCCGGATGAACATCCGAAGGGGAATCGATTTTTTCCGTAAAGGCAGGGAACTGCAGATTGCCTACGAGGAAATTCAGCGGGCTTACCGGCATCTGCGCGATACGCAGGACCAGCTGATCCGGTCGGAAAAAATGTCCATGCTTGGCCGCCTAATGTCTAACGTCGCCCATGAAATCCGCAACCCTATCAGCAATATCAACAACGCTGTCAAGCTGTTCGGTATGGACTGGCCTCAACTGAAGGAATTTCTCGCCCAGCTTCATAAAATTTCCGACGGCGGGCTGTCGCCTGAACAAGTAAAACGTATGATGGACGAACTGAACATCGATTCGACCGTCACCGATTTAGACGCGGCCATGGGCATTATCGCCAACAGCTGTGAGCTGGCTTCGGAAATTGTCGAGGACCTCCGCGGGTTCTCGCGACTTGACGACAAGCAGTTCGTGGACACCGACGTCAATCACCAGATCAACCGCGCGCTGAAACTGCTGAAATCCAAATTCAAGCACCAGGTGGAATTCATCAAGGAACTCGGAGACGTTCCCCCGATCCTCGGTCTGCCGGGGCCGGTAGCCCAGGCGCTGATCAATATCATCAACAACGCCGGACAGGCTGTGCTTCCGCAGGGCAACGTCCTTATCCGGTCCTACCGCAACAGGCAAACCGTCAATATTGAGATCATTGACAACGGAACGGGCATCGCGCCGGATCATTTAGAAAAAATCTTCGAATACGGCTTCACAACCAAAAAAGAAAACGAAGGTACGGGGCTTGGCCTGGCTATTTCTTACGATATAGTCAAAAAGCACAACGGAGAGATACAAGTGGAAAGCGAACTGGGAAAAGGAACCACGTTCCGCCTGCTGTTTCCGATTAATAAAAACTCCGATGACGTAATCGATGTGCAAACGGGTTCACTGCGATGATTATTGCTGTGATGTGCCGAGGAGGGGAGTTGAACCCCTACGCCCTTGCGAGCACTAGTACCTGAAACTAGCGTGTCTGCCATTTCACCACCTCGGCAAAAGCGAGGAAGTATACTGAAATAAAATTCAATTAGCAAATGAAAATTGAAATTTTAAGAAAAATTTGTTAGAAAAATGAGATTTAGCTGAAACCCGAGTTTGCATTTTCCGTATGTAAAGAAATAGGTTGTTATTATTCCTATCAATTCCGGAGATCATGATGAAGAACCGATGGTTGATATTGATTCTGCCTTTTTTATGGACGGGCGTTTACGCGCAAACGCCTCTGTTTGATCCGCCTCTAAGCCCGCGTATCGCGAATTACACGATACGGGCGGAACTCCTGATCAAGGAAAAAGCGGTTAAGGCGGAATACCGGCTCGAATGGAAAAACCTTTCCGGGGATACCATACGCGACCTGCAGTTCCATTTGTACCTTAACGCCTTCATGAATGAGAAATCAACGTTCATGCGCGGAAGCGGGGGCAGTCACCGCGGAAGCACGCGGGCAACGTTTGAGCAGGCATGGGGCTACGTGGACATCCTCAGCATGAAAACCGCGTCAGGTTCGGACCTCGCTTCGCGGATTGAATTCATACAGCCCGATGACGGCAATCCGGACGACCGGACCGTTATCCGCATCGTTCTTCCGGAGCCGGTCATGCCGGGCAAGAGCATCGTTATAGACTGCCGGTTCTATTCCAAACTGCCGAAGGTCTTCGCGCGCAGCGGTTTTACCGATCCTGATTTCTACATGGTCGCGCAATGGTACCCAAAAATCGGCGTTTGGGAAAACGGCAAATGGAACTGTCACCAGTATCATCCCAATTCCGAATTCTACGCCGATTTCGGCGTGTACGACCTGACCGTGACCGTTCCGAAAGATTTCGTAACCGGCGCCAATGGTGTTTTGCTGGAACAGACGGGCAACGACAGCCAGAGCACTTACCGCTTTTACCAGGAAGATGTGACGGATGTGGTGTGGACAGCCTCGCCGCAATTTGTGAAACACACGCAGAATGTATCTTTTCCTAACCGTACAACGCCGATTGAAATTACTTATCTGATACCGAAAGACAAGCAGGACGTCATTGCTCAGTACGAGGAAATCGTGCCGAAAATGTTTCAGTACGCGCAGGAGTGGGTGGGCGAATATCCGTACCACAACCTGACCATCGTCGATCCGCCCGGCGATGAAGCTATGACCGCCGGCGGCATGGAATACCCCACGCTGTTTACAACTGGATCGTTAGGGAGTTTTTGGTTTGATCCGTGGGTAAAAATCAATTTCCTGGAAAT
>JBBIRG010000407.1:0-2660 GCA_037441945.1 Bacteroidota bacterium
CCCATGCACGATTGAATCACGGGAATATAATGACCCTCCGGCAATCTGACGCGATAATTCAATTCTCCTTGTCTCAATTTCGCGGTAAATACCGGAAGCGCTCCGGGATCGCTATATTCCTCTTTCGCGTATATCAACAATACGGAGAAATCGCATGATCCGTGTAAACCCTTTGACAAATCAACAGTGTATTCGACGTCCTTAACTTTCTTTGAAGGAAACAAACGGTAATCGTTTAAGCTAAAATTATTGATCAAATAGAAATCATTATGATGTCGAACGGGTAAGTCGAGCCGCTTCATATCGTAATCAGGAATCAGGGCGACTTTAGAATTCGGCGCTTTATAAAACGGATACATATCGGTCTGGTTGACAGTCAGGGGGTCGATCCGAGTCATGGATTTGAAATAATACGCCATCCTTTCCTGGGTCGGGTTTTCATCCGTGTGCGACCATCCCCCTAAGACAACGACACGTGCCGACGAATCCACGGCAAGTGTTTTGTTGATAATGTTTGTTGCCTGCATTTTCTCCCGATCATTTTCATTTGATTCGTACGAGATCAACTTGTAGCCGATACGCAGCGCATTCCTGATCAGGTTGGCCATTTGCGGCTCTGGAGAATAAAAGCCTGATTTGATCGCCGGAAATCCCCGCGCGGCCAATGAATCGTCGGCTTCATGCAGGCACTCCAGCGCGAGGTATCTGTAACCGGCGTCATACAAGTCTTCCAAGCAGGCGGAGACGAAATACCGATGTTGTGGGGCGTAATGACTCTCATTAAACATCACGACTCTCGCGTGTTTTGCAGAATCCACGATACGTTCTTTGACTGACTCTAAACCTGCAACATGATCTCCCTTGAGCGATTTCGACGCGTTGGCGCGGTATTTTTTCTGCAGGTAAACGTTCTGAAGCGAATCGTCATTGACGAATGAATTGTATGTGAGTAAGGCTTGATAGAACATGTCCTTGTTGGCCATGCTCTCGTAATTGTTCTCGACGGTCAACAATTTCTCCACAGGCGAATAGTAATTTCCGTTAGGAATCGTCTCGAAAAGCTCTAAGCCCCACGTAAAAGGATTGAGCGGACGGAATCCTTGATAGTTTTTGCCGAATCTAACAGAATTGAAAATCCCGCCGTCCGGGGTCAGTCCATAAAATTCAGCTTGTAATGCAAAAGTCTTCGCGGCAAAAACATTTTCAAAACAAAAATTTTTCACATACCACGAATTTGCATCTATGAGATCTTCATCTAAGGTGAAAGCTAGGATCGCTATCCAATCTTGAGAATGGGAATAGATTTTAACGACTGCGGCATATTTTGGATTTTCAGAAACGAGCGTCTTAGAGAAATTCCCATTCGATTCCGGAGAAAAACCCAGTTGCGCTAACTTCCTCGCGGAGAGCTTATCCGAGTCGATGAAAGCAATCGACGCGTAGAAACGATAGTCCACAGTGGTTTCGCCCACAAGCAATATGTCCTTAACTTTTACACGGTGACTTTTCATGAATAGGTCAGAGTAAATACGAATGTGCTGTGACAGGCGGTCTTTTCGCAGCGCTTCATCAAAACGATAGTCATCGTACCATTGCACATATATCTTGGCCGTGTCATTCCAAAAATCGATCATCCCGTTATCTTGTGTTCTATTATATTGTTTCCACGGATGCAGGGTAGGCGAGCATCCAATGCCGAACACTAAGATCAGCAATATACGTGAGAACGATTTCATAGATATTCTTTGTCCTTTGCTATTAGAGTTTGCGCAACCAGCTTGTACAAATTATAGTTACACACTATGCCCCAATCATGCAGACCTTTCCCCCGCCCCCTTACTCATCTTCCATGAAAAATATCCGAGCAGGAGAATGACCAGGATCATCGTTCCCCATATCCACCACGCGTTCAGGAACCACGGTTCGGTTTTGCGTTCCGTAAGCTGGAAGACGGACATTTCACGGCTCAGTTTCGCGGACAATCTTTTATCGGGGATCTTTCCGGCAAAATGGACGATATCATACTGCGGCGCAACATCAAACGATTTTCCGTACGCGAGTATATAATCTTTTTCCGGATTCAGTTCGGCGACTAACTGTGACAATGCCCCCAAAACCGCCGTCGTTCGGTATTGCAGCGGCCGATCGTCATGATTCATCACCTCAAGCTTTAGTTTATCCGTTATAATCGGCGCAAAATTGAAATCCGGTTTTTCTATCGAAGAGATCACGCCGTTGGTCAACACGGCCCAGTCTTCGCGATCGCCCTTCGGTGTGCTGGTGATACCGGTTAAATAATACAACCGGAAAGAACGATAATAATCCCGGTCGTGTCGGACATCCGGCGCGATTCTTGAAACGCGCTGTTTCCCTTTCAGCGGAATGAGAATCTCCGATTTTTTTTCTTTTTTATTGTCAGCGGTTGTTTGTCCGGCAACTTCAAGTCTGGTATACTGCCCGGGTTCTTTTTTTAGGTCGTACATCACCGCCGACAGAAAGCGGATTCGCTTGGACTGAGGGCCCGCGTGCACCGTAATCCGGAATACATCATAATTTGACGGCTCAAAGTGCAGGTCGGTGTAACTGTAATTCACATAATTGTTGTTGATCCGCGTGATTCTCTGTTTGTCCCGTACGGTCACCCATTGCTTCTGGTCGAA
>JBBIRG010000408.1:0-2654 GCA_037441945.1 Bacteroidota bacterium
CTCATCAAGCAGCATCAGGGAATGATATTCTTAATTACGGAAAGCACGTCCGTTATGCATTGGATTAAACCTATGCAATCTATACTATGCTCTGAGTAATAATAATTATGAATAAAATTTTATCATCATGCTCTTGGTACCCAGCATGGATGTACTGATAAGTTGTCAGGGTGATGTTGATTTGCAGTCAGAAACCCGCCGAGGAACAGTTAAGGCTGCAGCAAATGGAATGGAGCCGGTATTTAAAGTTTGTCATGTTTTTCAGGGTACGACAGGCCTGTATCCGACCGCATAAATGTTGCCCTTGAAAGAGTATTTCTGATAAATTCCAGACTGAGGGATCATCCGCTGCAATTTTACGGCAATACGGCCGGATACCCATACGCCGTTCTCTTCAGAGTTCGGCTCATAAAATCCGACCGGGACCCGCACAAGGGCATCCGGCGCTATTTCGCGGATGGGCCATTCGGGCGCCTTTGATACATCGCCGTGGGAAATGAGTCTGGCATACAGGCGGATGGACCTGGATGTAAATACTTTTGCTTTCCCCGCGCGATAGGCGTCAATCCATAGTCCGAGCGCGGACGCATGATATTCAGCGGAAGATGTATCCGAAAAGGAAGCGCCCCGGTATGCGGACGTATCGGAAAGAAAAACAATCTCCGTTACCGGCAGGATATCATCGCCGCTAACACGGGTAGGCCTGGACTTCCGCAAAAATGGCCATGAAGAAGATATCCGGTTGAAGATTTGGGTAAAATCCCTGCGGTTCAGTCTTGCCCAGACCAGCGTCCTTTTTCCGCCGATATAATCGTAGTAAATGATCTTCCCGCTGGCCGTCAGCGTGAAACCGGGCGCGTTCAGTTCCCCGCCGATACGGTCCACAATGCCACCGGTAGATTGTTTCCGGAATACAATCTCGTCCGGCAGCCGATCAGAAAGATAAGACCCTCCGGAACAAGCATGGATCGAAAAGCCCAGAAACATATATAAAAAGAAATAAAAATATCGCGTCATGGCCGACATGTCTGCGTCTGATTGATGCGGTTCAGTATATCAAGAATATCCGCGATATCGACAATTTCATAATCGGCGCCGGAATCGACAGTATGGAACACGTCGCCGTACCGCGCGAACACTGTGGTCATGCCGAGCTGTCTGGCGCCGACCATGTCCCGTTCCGCCCAGTCGCCGATCATCATCGCTTCGTGGGGGCTGACGCCGAGCTTGTCGAGCGCTTTCTGAAACGGCGCCGGATGCGGTTTGGTGTGATGCGTATCCTCGTAGGTCACCACTGTTTCAAACACGTAATGGATTTTGAGCGAACACAGCCTTAGCCAGGCTTCGCGGGTCGGCGCGTCGCTGACCACGGCAAGTTTGTACCGCCGCCGGATCAGTTCGATCAGCGTTTGGTAAACGTGCGGATACGGGACCAGCGAAGCCTCGCGTTCCTGCCGGTAAGCGACGATCCCGTTAGCGAGAATACGGTGATCGATTTTTCCGCAACATTCTTCCACGAGCCGGTCGAGCACCTGCTGGTATTCGTAGCCGTATATCGAATATATGGATTTGATTTTATCAATTACTGCTGATCGGTTCAACTGCAATCCAGCGTCAATCATGGCTTCGGCGGCTCGTTGTATCGCCCGTTCCTTCAGGCCCATGAAATCGACCAGCGTGTTATCGAGATCGAATATGACAGCGCGGATCATGCGGGCGCCTACAGGGTATCAATGGAGGAAAGGGTAATAATATCTCCGCCGCTCCGGAGGGTTGCGTTGGAGCAGTCCACCCGGTTGCAAATCGCTAGGGAATGCGAAAAATCGCACTGAAGGCTTGTGAATGCCGCCTGCAGTTCCCCGCCGCAAAAGCACTTCGCCAGTACCGGCAGCGGCGTATCGCATATCGGACAGAATAATCTGACCAGTTCTTTCGGTTCAAGGTCAATGTCGATCGCGATACGGGTTTTTTCGCCGTAAATCGGGCTGAGGGCCACCATGCCTTTCTTGCCGTCCTGCTTTTCAACGCCGATCATCATACCGCGATAACCGTGAAAGATCGCCCGGCTGTTAACCATATTATGACCCTGCGGGCACAAACAATCCTTAACGACCAGTATCTTGCGGCGTTCTGTGAATTCCTTGCGCAAGGGATTCGGAAACACCATCATCCCCTTTTCATCAAAACGTTGCATGGCATTACCTCCGGAAATGTTTGAAAGAATCGGTTTGCTCTGAACCCGCCGGAAAGATACGGTTTTTCAGGACGATTTTCAATATTAAACGAACAACGAACTCCGTTCAGTGAATATCATAGGTTTTTTTCCGCATGGAGATGTTCAGCGCGACAGCTATGAGCGCCAGATTCGACAAAAGCGCCGTGCCCCCGTAACTGATGAAAGGCAGCGGAATTCCGGTAACGGGCATTATGCCGGTCGTCATGCCGATATTAACGAATATCTGAAAAGTAAATAGCGAGGCGATGCCGATCAGGGTTAGGTTGGCAAATTTGTCCGCGATCATTGATGACAGCAGCAGCATCCGGTACAGGATTACCGCGTACAGCAACAGAAGAATGACGGCGCCGATCAGTCCGAATTCCTCGCCGACTGCGGAAAAGATAAAATCCGTGTACTGTTCGGGCAGGAATTTCAG
>JBBIRG010000409.1:0-2648 GCA_037441945.1 Bacteroidota bacterium
GATGTTGGTTTTCCCGATCTGGATGAGTATGTCTTTTCCGCCGATCGTGAGCACCCCCCAGGGAATGACCGCGAAAACAAAAAACGCGGGAAACACCATCAGCGCCGGAGCGACTAAGTACAGCCAGCGGTTCACGTGCGTAGGAATAATATCTTCCTTAGAGAAGAATTTAACGGCGTCCGCCATCGGCTGGAGCAATCCGAACGGTCCCACTCGGTTCGGTCCCACGCGGTACTGCAGCCACGCGCTGAGCTTGCGCTCGATGATCACCATCACCGGCACATTGGCCAGGTACACTCCCAGAAGAATCGCGATGAACAGGTAGGACAGATAAGGTTCCATTTTATAATATCATTTCCTCTTCGTTCACAGTCGGATATAATTGTTTCACATCATCATTCTGAAACGCGGGAACATTTTCAATCATCTCTTTCGCGACCTGAGCCGCGTTTTCAAACTTCCAGTCCAGTCCCAGTGCGTTTGCCATGTCCTGAATGATCCGCCAGCCCTCGCGGATTTCTCCCGACAGAATAATCGCGCGGTTGTATTTCTGCGTCAGGCCGTCTTGGTTGGTGTACGTTCCGGAGGTTTCATAAAACATTGCCGCGGGAAAAACCAGATCGGCGGAACGCGTGATCGCATCTTCATAGTGCGCGAGGACGATCCGATGTTCCGGTTTTGCATCGTTCAGCCAATTCAGATTCGGCGTTCCAAATGCAATGATTAGCCGCGCCGGGATGTTGTTTTGACCGTTAGATCTGATTACCCGCTTTGCTCCGGCCAAATTCGGAGCTTTTTCTTTTTCAATCGAAAACTCAGGCTGTCCGTTCTTAGGTTTAAATGTCGCCGACTCGCCTGTTAAGGGTTCCGAAATACCGGCGCGCGAGGACGTTGCGCTTGCGATTTTTGCGATCAGGTAATTTTCTTCATTCGACGCGTACGGACTACCTAACCATAAAATATCTCCGGATTCAACCGATTTTACGAACGCGCGGAACTGTTCGAGCGCTTCCGCCCATGAAATTTCTTTCTGTGATGTTCCTTCTTTTTTCAGCGGCGTGAGAAAGCGTTCCTGCTTTTTGTATTGCTCAAGATAATACCGGCCGTCGTCGCAAATCCAGCGCTGGTTGACTGAATCGTTCTTCCGAGGACGAATGCGGTAAACCTTGTCAATCAGTTCCTCAAGATTCAGCTTGTCCTTTTTCATGACGTCCAGCGTGACGTTGCATCCTTTGCTGCAGCCGGGGCAGATGCTGTCCGTATGTGTGAAATTCCATACGCGTCCCTCAAACCGTTCATGTTTGTCAATCAGGCAGCCGACAGGGCAAAGATCAACGATATTGCCCATCATTTTATTGTCTAAGGGTTTACCGGGAATGACCTCGATTTCGGAATGCGAACCGCGGTGGAATATTTTCAGTTCTTCCGTCCCGGAAATTTCCTCAAGGAAGCGGATACAGCGCGAACAGAGAATACAGCGGGATGTGTACAAATAAATGGTAGGTCCGAGATCTTTCTTTCTCGGAACGCGTTTAAAATCAATAAATCTCGATACGTCGTTACCGTGAGCGAAGGAATAATCCTGCAGTTTGCATTCACCGGCCTTGTCGCAGATCGGGCAGTCAATCGGGTGATTCAGCAGAAGGAATTCCAGCACGGACGCGCGGGCGGTTTTTACTTTGTCGCTTTCAGTATATATGACCTCATCATATTTATTTTCAACTTTCTTATCCTGGGGACGCGAATAAATCGGCGTGGAGCAGGCGGTGAGCAATTTCGGCGCGCCGACGACTTCAACGAGACACATGCGGCAGCTGGCGACGATCTTCAGCGCTTTGTGGTAGCAGTAATGCGGAATCTCTACGCCGACGCTCTCCGCGGCTTCAAGTATCGTCTTTCCCTGCGGAACTTCCAGTTCGATGTCATTGATTTTGATGAATGGCATTCCGTTACCTTATATTGAAATCAGTTTGCCACAAAGGTACGAAGACACAAGAGGGAAGAAAACAACAGCCCGCGAAATTCGCTAACCACACGAAAGGCGTATGATCCACATAAATTTTTTTAGCGTTTTTCGTGTTTTTAGCGGGCATATAATCTTTTCGTGCCTTTGTGTTTTTGTGGCAAAATTATATAAACCGGTTTGGCCTTGTGACCCTACATTTTTGATTCGTCACATGATGCTCGAATTCCTCTCGGAATTTTACGACGAATCCGCCGCTGCCGAGGTTTCCGCCTTTGGATTTATCGGGCATACCGGCGACGGGCCATGCCGCGGCTTCGCCCAGCGGACAGATCGTCCGTCCGGCGATGTTGTTCGCGATCTCAATCATCATATCGATATCCTGCATGCGGCCTTTTCCGTTCTCGATGCGTCCGCAGATCATCTCGAGCCAGTGAACACCCTCGCGGCAGGGTGTGCATTGTCCGCAGGATTCATGCGCGTAAAATTTGAGCAGGTTCCACAGCGCGTCTACCATGCAGGTCTGATCGTCGAGCACGATACATCCCGCGGAACCCAGCGCCGTGCCGATCTTTCCGGGCGCGTCAAAATCCATCGCGACGTCGATTTCATCGGGCAGGAGAACTGGAACAGACGATCCACCGGGAATGACCGCTTTCAATTTGCGGCCTTTCGCCACGCCGCC
>JBBIRG010000410.1:0-2642 GCA_037441945.1 Bacteroidota bacterium
ACCGGCGTCGGATGACAAGATGGATCTGTTTCCGGGAAGATTCATTCATCAGTTCATGCCCTTCGATCTCGGGGATCAGTTGAAAGGACAGCTGGACGGATTTCTGGTGCTGGAAGACGAGCGCTTTGCGGATAAAACCCGATCGCGTCAGTTCATTCATCTCCGAGGACACGTTCGGCGCAGGCAAACCTCCGGAAACCGTCAGGTAAAGCCACTGCTTATTCCGCCATACCGCAAGTTCCTCCTGCTGAAATTCTTTTTCGGTGGACAGAGTGATCAGGTAACCGTTCCGTTTTTTCGACCACGCTACCGAACGGAGGTTGTAGCGTTCCGACAGAACTGAATCTTTGCTGATCGTCTGTTTGTCAGCGGTTTCTTTTGCGGCGATGACAGTCTGGCCGTTCCATTGCAGCGGTCCGGGCAGCAATCGGCTGATCACGGGCAGGAATTCTGCGGCCGGAATCCATAACGATTGTTCCCGCCAGACAGCGGCATCAGCCATCTGGATAACGTCCTTATCATCCATAACGATAAAAGGGCTGAATGCCGTCAGTTTCAGCGTCCGCGAGTCAATGGTCAGCACGGTTTTCTTTTTTTCAGGGTTCTCGAATATTTTGCAATTCAGGATCGAGACAATGTCCCTGACGGGAATAAAAGCTTTCCCGTTTTCCATGACGACGGTTGTTTGTTTTTCCCGTTCCTGGTACTTAATAATAGATTTTGTCTGAGCGGACATTTCCGTTTGGGCAGCGAGAAAGACCGTCGAAAACAGCATGATGTAAATTGGGCGCAGCATAATCATTTGCAAGCTTCTTTTTGTTTCATGGCTTTTGAGCCGATGTCCTTGCGGTAATGCATGCCGTCGAACCGGATACGTTCCGCGGCGGTATAGGCTTTGCGGATCGCGGATTCCAGGTTCGCATCCCAGGCGGTAACACCCAGAACGCGTCCGCCGTTAGTCAAATATTGTTCTTTTTCTTTTCTGGTTCCGGCGTGAAAAATCATGGTATCGTCGGGCAGGGGTTCGCCGATGCCTGAAATGATTTTTCCTTTTTCATAGGCATCCGGATAACCGCCGGAAGCAAGAACCACGCAGACGCTGAAAATATCGCTGATGACAGGCCGGATGTCGCTCAGACGGCCCCGGCAGACCGATTCGAATATTTCCGTCAGGTCGCTGCCGATCAGGGGCATGAGCGCCTGGCATTCCGGGTCGCCGAACCGGCAATTGTATTCAATAACCTTCGGGCCCTGCGGGGTCAGCATCAGCCCGCAATACAGCACGCCTTTGTAGGTGCGGTTTTCCGCTTTCATGGCGAGAATCGTTTGCCGGACGATTTCATTTTCAATGATGGTCATGGTTTCCCCGGAGACATGCGGAACGGTCGCGTAGGCGCCCATACCGCCGGTATTTTTTCCGAGATCGCCGTCAAGCGCGCGTTTATGGTCCTGAGAGGGCGGAAGGATGATATACGATTCGCCGTCGGTTACCGCGAAGACGGATATTTCTTCGCCGTACAGCATTTCTTCGATTACGATCCGGTCGGCGGCGGCGCCGAATGTTTTCCAGCTCATCATATCGCGAACGGCTTCGGCGGCCTGTCTGGCGTCCGCGCAGACTACGACGCCTTTCCCCGCGGCTAATCCGTCGGCTTTGACGACGCAGGGTTTGTTCTGTTTGTGAATATAGGCGATTGCTTCCGGTTCGTCGTTAAATTCCGCATAGTCCGCCGTAGGGATTCCGTATTTTTTCATCAGCCGCTTGGCGAACGACTTGCTTCCTTCCAGTTCCGCCGCCCTGGCCGACGGCCCGAAAATAGCCAGCCCGGATTCTTCAAACCGGTCGACGATTCCCAGCGTGAGCGGCTCCTCGGGACCGACGACCGTCAGGTCGACGGATTCCCGGACGGCAAATTCCAGCAACCCTTCGACGTCATGCGCGGCAACAGGAACGCAGGCGACGTTGTCGCTGATGCCGCCGTTTCCGGGAGCGCAGTACAGCCTTGATATTTTCGGCGACCTGAGAAGTTTCCAGATCAGTGCGTGCTCGCGACCGCCGGACCCGATGACTAGTACTTTCATGCGTCGGCCGTTCTTTTAATTGCGTTGTTTGTCCATGAATTCAAATTTGTGGTCGGTCCACGCTATCGTTGGTCTTTTATCCTGCATTGCCGGCGTATAGCGGCACTGGTAAACCGTTTCCACGGCTAATTTCTCGATCGTCGCGTTGTTTGTGGTGTTGGAGCGGACCCTGTGTTCGATCACTTTTCCGGAAACATCTACTTTCACTTCAAGAATCACCACTCCGGAAATGCCCAGCTTCTGGAGTTCTTTCGGATATTCCGGGAATTTGCTCACGATAAGCCTCGGCGGCTGGTAATCGGATTTTTCGTTGTTTACCGGAGGAGGCGGCGGAGCTGGTATCGGCAGGAGCCCTAATTCATCTCCCAGGTTGGCGTCGTCGTCAAAGAGCAGTTCTTCTTTCACGTTGCCGGCGATGGGAATGACGGGCTTGACGGGCTTGCCTTTAGCGGATACGATCTGTCGTGTCGGCGCAACGTCGCTGATCTCGACGACGATGTTGGGTTTCGCGGGCAACCGGCCGGTTTCTGAGCTGAATTCAGGAAAATAACGCATTATAA
>JBBIRG010000411.1:0-584 GCA_037441945.1 Bacteroidota bacterium
AACGATATGCCCGGCTTCCCGCGCGGTTTTCAGTCTGTGCGCGATGACGATCATTGTTTTACGGTCAGCAAGCTGCCCGACGGAACCGGCAATGATGCGCTCGTTCTCCGGATCGAGATAATTCGCGGGTTCATCGAAAATCATCAGCGGCGCGTCTTTCAGGAAAGCCCGTGCAATGGCGATGCGCTGGATCTGACCCTGGCTGATTTTCATCCCGCGCTCCCCGATCATGGTATCCGTTCCTGACGGTAATTCAGCGATCCATTCCGCCAAATACGCCATTTCTGTTGCCCGGCGGATTTCATACGGAGAGGCATCCGGTTTTGCCGAAATGATATTCTCACGGATCGTCCCGTGAAACACATGCGGATGCTGTGGAATCCATGAAATGAAGGCCAGCCATTTTTCTTCGGAAATTTCTTTCAGTAATTGTCCGTTGATTACGATATTGCCCGAGTCCGGAATGAGCCATTTCAGAATCAGGTTCGCAACGGTTGTCTTGCCCGATCCGCTGGGCCCGATCAGCGCGTTGATTGTATTCGGTAAAAGGCTAAAACCGGCGCCCTGAATGGCGGGTTTGTCCG
>JBBIRG010000411.1:612-2620 GCA_037441945.1 Bacteroidota bacterium
GTCTATCGGCGGAACAATTACAGATTCATAGATCATCTTTTCTTCGCGATCCGTCACCGTTACTGCTTTAATTTTCGCAATGGCATCCATAGCCGTTGCGCCTTCTAATCCGGCATGGTAACTTGCTCCCAACGAACGAAGCGGCTGGTAAAATTCCGGCGCGAGCATCAGAACAAATAAGGCATAAGGATAATCCATCATACCGGACAACAGACGTAATCCGGTTTCGACCGCGATCAGCGCGATGCTGACGGAGACGATAAGTTCCAGAGACAATCCCGAAACAAAAGCCACACGAAGCACGCGAATCGTTTTGCGGGCAAAAATATCCGTTGATTTTTCAATGACGGAGTGCTGGGAAGCGCTCTGTCCAAGATATTTCAGCGTCAACAAACCTTCGATTCGGTCGAGAAAAACGCCGCCTAAACGGGTCATGGAAAGCCAGCGCGCGCGGGTGAGTTGTTCCGCTTTCTGGCCGATTAAAACCATGAACAGGGGAATCAGCGGAACAGTAATAAAAAGAACAATCGCTGAAAACCAGTCCGTAAAAACAACCATGAACAGAATCATCAGAGGAATCAGGACCGCTGTTGAAAATTGCGGTATATACCGGCTGAGGTAAGCGTCGAGCGCGTCCACTTTCTCGATCAGCGCAGCCGCCCATTCGGCGGTGTTTCGCGACCGGATCTGCAGCGGACTGATTTTTTCGATGTAACCATACAAGTCTTCGCGCAATTTTCCGCGTATCCGGACAGACAGTTCGGCATTGCACTTCTGAGCGTACTGTTGCGAAAGCGCTCGCATAAAAGATATACCAACAAAACCGGCGATCAGCATGAATTCTCGGTTATTCCCTGCCTGTCTTTCCGGAAAATACAAACTGATGAATGCAACCAGTACATACGCCTGCGCGATAATAAAAAGACCCGTTAACAAACTCAGCAAAATTGAACCGATGAGCAATCTTCGCTCGGGAAGAATAAGACGGTTTAGTTCTTTATGAAATATCAGCATTCAATTAAAAGGATTTGTAACAGAAAAGACATAGGTTATATTTTTTTTCAGATGTATGTTCGAACCGTCCTTTTACATAATATTCGTTCAAACATACTTACTAATAGTTTCAAATAAAAAAGACAATCATTAAAACATTCATTCGTTAATCGCTTCAAACTCCACCCATTCGCGTTGAGCAAAAAAAAATAAATTATAAAACAAGATTTCTATCCAAATTATCCCTCTATCCCGACATCCCCCGATCTCGATGTATCGGGACTCGTGACAGGCATCGGGCCTAAATGACACGGAAGCGGGTTAATTACACAGAGCCTTACTATTTTTTGAATGAACGCCCATTCTGTGTCATTTCGAGAGACCAAGCAAAACGCAGGTAATAAGGGGCGATGCTGATAAATCCGTTCATATAACATCTTGTTTATTGTCCCAAAAAATCTTGTATTTATATATTTACTCATGGTCTCTTATTGAAACAACAAGGCGTTGTGGAATCATGAATAATTTTTCGATAATGTTGTTTCTATTTTGAGACATTTAATATATTTAGGGAACGAATCGAGAACAGCAGGCTTAAGATTTCATCAATATCAAAATATTGTTCAATGTCATTTAAAAAATGAAAGAATCAGCCTGTCAGGGAACAGAAAATGAAATCATTCTCGTCATCCCTTCAATTTATTCAGCTTTTCAGAAAAATGAATTCCGGACCTTGCCCGGAATTCATTTATGGAAACCGGTCTGTTGAATCCATCGGAATCAATATTCCAGCTTTGTTTCCTTGCCAATACGCTTCCGGAAAATCCAGTATGTCCATCCCTGATACAAGAGGACAATTGGAACAAATATCAGCGCGACAATACTCATAATGCCCAGCGTATAAGGCGTGGATGAGGCGTTATAGATTGTCAGATCCCATGCCGGATTGAGACTCGAAACCATGACGCGCGGATAAAGTCACGCGAATATCGTGATGGTTGAAAAAACGATCGTC
>JBBIRG010000412.1:0-2611 GCA_037441945.1 Bacteroidota bacterium
AGGAAAAATTTAAGAAAATTCAGTATTCCGAGAACTGGAAACAGCGGCACATTTTATTCATCGATACATTAATCTATAAAATACGCCTGACAATTGCTTTAGTGAATTATAATTCGTATATTGAACGGAACGAAAAAATGATTCACATTGAATACAGGAGAAGAAAATGACCTTTACAAATTTCAAAAACCCGTCAGCGCCCCTGAACCTGACATTTATAGCCGTCGCAATGATCGCGCTGTACCGCCTGATGCCGCATCCGTGGAATTTCGCGCCGGTCACCGCTTCCGCTATTTTCGCCGGCATGGTTCTACCCCGCCGGATGGCGTGGATCGTTCCCGTTCTGGCGATGCTGGTTTCCGATTTATTTATCGGTTTCAGCTGGACGGATATGCCTTTCGTATACGGTTCTATTATGATTGCCGTTGCCATAGGACTTTGGATAGGCAATCATCAGGGTTCTGCATTAGGATATGGCGCGAAGACATTCGGCGGGACTCTCGTTTCATCGGTAATTTTTTATCTGATAACCAATTTAGGCTCCTGGCTGACGCTGGCGATGTATCCGAAAACCCCCAGCGGCCTCATGCAGAGTTATATCAACGCCGTCCCGTTCTTCCAGAATTCACTGGCAGGCGACCTTTTCTTCGTAACAGTGTTTACATTGTTCTACGGGCTTGCGGCGAAAATACTGAAGCGTCCCGTTCCCGAAACCTTCGGAAAGAACTGAAAGATGATGTTTGATGGATTCCGGCAAATCAAAACGATGGCTTGTTTACGGCGGATTTTCGCGGTCGCCGTTTGGGTTTGGCTGAATGCCGGATGCGGTTCTGATAAGGATTTACCTGACGTCCCTGAAGGCGATCAAGCTATATTCATCGTTTGCGAAGGCAATTACGGAGCGTCGAACGCATCGCTGGATATTATCGATACGTTTGATACCGACACCATTCACAGGAACGTATTCAACCGGGTAAACGGAAGCAAACTGGGCGGATATGCCCACCGCATGCTGATCCTCGACACGATCGGGATGGTTGTGGTTACTGCATATCATCACATCAAGGCGATCCATACACGCACTTATGAACTTCTGCATACTATTCCGGTGCGTTCACCGCGCGACGTCGTTTTTTCGGACGGATCCGTTTTCATATCTTCTTACATGGACAGCCAGATCATTATTGCGCAATATCCTTCATGGGAAATTCAAAGCAGGATAAAAATCGGACATAAACCCAACCATTTGGCCGTTGCCGCGGGGAAAATTTTTATATCCAATTCCGATACGCTTTTTACAAAAAAGCTGCAGGATTCGGTGATTACTATAATGGAGGCTCTTCCGCCGTACAACCGGCGCGCGATTGCACTCGGGAAAACGCCGTCCGATCTTATAGCGGATCCTCACGGGGAGCGAGTCTATATCGCCTGCAAGGGTTCAGCATCCGAACCGGGAAGCATTATGGTTCTTGATGCCCAAAACGAAGAAGTGGTTCAGGAAATCGGGCGGGGTTTCAACATTCGGCCGGTCCAGCTGGCTTTGCATGATTCGCTTTTGGCCTGCGTTATATCTGAAAACGGATACGTCCGTGTTTTCAACAACCGGACAGGGTTAGGCGAAGGTCTGATCAATATCAATGCATCCTCTGTCGCATTCTGCGGAGGAGATCTTTTAATTGCCGACGCGTTCGATTATATGTCACCCGGACGGATTTATATGCTGGATGGAAAATATGCTATCCGGAGAATTTTCCGGACAGGAACCGCGCCTGCGCACATTGTTTGCAGGCCGTGATGAAAGGCTCACATGAAAATTTATACTAAAACCGGCGATGACGGAACAACAGGTCTTTTCGGAGGCGGTCGGAGAAGCAAGGCGTCGCTCCGCGTCGAAAGCTACGGTACGGTGGATGAACTGAATTCCATGATCGGAGTCGTGCGTTCGGAGAACACTGACGCTGAAATCGGAGAGATGCTGGAACGAATCCAGAACGACCTGTTATCGGTCGGCGCGGATCTGGCGACCCCCGCGGAGAATGAATCAAAATCAGTCTTGCGCGTAGGCCAGCCTATGATCGGGCAGATCGAGCAATGGATCGATCTTCTGGAGGCCCGGTTGCCGGAACTCCGGAATTTCATTCTTCCCTACGGCGCGATGACCGCCTCGCTTCTTCACCTGGCTAGGGCCGTGTGCCGGCGCGCCGAACGTCTGATAGTTAGGCTGTCGCAGGATGAGGAAATCAATGCGCTTATCGTTATTTATGTGAACCGCCTGGCGGATTTGTTGTTCGTTATGGCGCGCTATTCGAATGCCTCGGTAGGACGTCAGGATTCGGTCTGGACGGGAAAGCGGATTTCGGAACAGGCGACCACAGGATAACCATGCGCTACAGTATCAGCACAAAATTTTTACTATTGATTTCCGGCCTGATCACGGTCATCGCTCTGTTCATCTATTTCTTTTTTCCGATGCGGCTCGAAGAGCAATCCTTGATGGCCATCCTGAATAAAGCGCAAACGATTACGCGCATCACTGGTTTCAGCATCGGGCCGGCTATGCGCAGGAACCATTTGCCGGCCATCGTGGAAGCGTTCGAGGCAGCCCGCCAGA
>JBBIRG010000413.1:0-2344 GCA_037441945.1 Bacteroidota bacterium
GTCCGTGAAGCTCCCAAACAGTCCGATTTGGATATCAGGGAACAGGGTGCAATTCAATGTTATGCGGTCAGCCGTTCCGGAAAATGGATCGCGTCAGGGCTCAGAGATCAATTAGTCATCCGGAACGCCGAAACCGGCGATCTGATAAACAGAATAGGTTTTGACACGATCGGACCGGTTAAGAACAGGCCGGAACTGATTCTTGGAGGAAAAATGTTTTTTACGCATGACGACCGGCGGCTCGTCATAATCGGGAATCTGAAAAACAGAGCGTACTGGTGGAATACGGATAACTGGCGCCTTGCCGCGAATTCCCCTTTGCCCGAAGGAACCTTATTATGCGCCGTACCATCCGTTGAACAGACATTCGTATCAGCATGGCGGCTGAAAAATCAATCCGGATGCGCGGTTATACGATGCCGCGAAAACAAATGGGAAATTCTGCATCAGCTGGATATGTCGGATGAAGTCATTTGCGCGATCGATTCCATTCCCCGAATCATCGCTTTCGCCGGAAAATCCGATACCTTATTAACCGTATATGATACAGAAATAAAAGATGTCATCCGCATCATGCCTCTGCCGGAACCGGTAAGGTTTCTGCAATTAGATCATTCCGGGAAAAGATTAGCATGGATGACAGACAATCAATGGACGGTGCAGGAAGTTCATGTTGTACAAAATCTGATATCCGGACAGAATGAGTCGAATTCAGGAGCCACGGATCCCGGTCAACAGATCCATCTGAGTTCCGACGGGCGCTGGCTGGCCCTTTACAGGCAATCCTATTTCCGTTCATCGCTGTACGTTTATTCAACGGATAACCGGCAAATCGCTGATGAGTTCTATCCCGATGACAGCGGTATGGCGTTCCTTTTCAGGCCATATAATCATCTGCAGATTCATTCTCTGAGAAAACAGATCAGTCTGCTGAATTTTGACAGAATCATGATTTGGTATTTTCACGAAAACATGATGAAATAACCGATGAGCAACCATCTTGCGGCAATACTGAATAAACCCGGATCGCTCATCGCGGTAGTGGGAGCAACTGATAACCAGAGTAAATTTGGTTCGATCATTTACCGCAGTCTGAAACAGAACGGCTACCGCGTTATTCCGCTGAATCCCGCGCGCGACAAGGTTGACGGAGACCGGTGTTATGAGTCTGTTTCAGAAGTTCCTGATTCTCCGGATCTGATTAATTTTGTAACGCCTCCTGAAGTTACGCTTAATGTTCTGAATGATTGCCTGAGAAATGATCTGCTGAACGTCTGGATACAGCCTGGGGCATCGGATGCGCGGGTGAGTCGTTTTTTACGGGAACATCCGTTTCACTGGGTTGACGGTGACTGCATTATGATGTATTTTCAAAAAAAATGAGTGCATGCATTATGGTGCAATCCGATACCGGCTCCTGATTCCGGCGTGTTACGCCATCAGAAGCAGGCTGACAGCCATGACCGCCATTCCTCCGATCAATCCTCCGATAGCGATGTGGTGCTCGCCGTATTCCTCCGCCGTCGGGAGCAGTTCGTCTAATGAAATATACACCATAATTCCAGCCACGCCGGCAAAGATGACGCCGAAGGTCACGTCGTTGAATACCTTATGCAAAATCAGGAAACCGATCAGCGCGCCAACCGGCTCGGCGAGGCCTGACGAAAAGGACAGCCAGAACGTTTTCTTTTTGCTCTTCGTGGCGAAATAAACGGGCACCGATACGGCGATGCCTTCGGGAATGTTGTGAATCGCGATGGCGACGGCGATGCTGACGCCCAGCGTCGGGTCGGTCAGCGCGCTCATGAATGTCGCCAGTCCTTCGGGAAAATTATGGATACCGATCGCCAGGGCTGAGAAAACGCCCATGCGCAGCAATTTCTTCGCGTCGTGGCCGTTTTCCATTTTTTCCGATTTCACGTTTTTCAGTTCGTGCGGATTTTCGTAGGAGGGGATCAGCTTATCGATCAGGGCGATGACGGCGATGCCCGCGAAAAACGCAATGACCGTAATCCAGTACCCCGGCTTGTCGCCGAGTGAGTTTACCAGCGCGTCTTTCGCCTTGGCGAAAATTTCGATCAGCGAAACGTAGATCATCACGCCGGCGGAAAATCCGAGCGAGCCCGCCAGGAATTTCGGGTTGAACTTTTTCGACATAAAGGCCATCAAACTGCCGATGCCGGTCGATAAACCGGCGAAAAGCGTCAGTCCGAAAGCAAAGAGAATGCTATTTATATCCATTTGAAATAATATTTATTTTATTTCAGGGCCATTGCGCAGCCGGGCATATCGTTAAAATTCCGTCCGGTTTAGTCAAAGCGGAAACTGCCGGAAAAATTTCCAT
>JBBIRG010000413.1:2387-2601 GCA_037441945.1 Bacteroidota bacterium
TGCCGGGCAGTATGATGACAGTCACTACGCCTTCTTCGCCTGGCTTCAGAAGGCCCGCGTGAACAGCCGCTTTGGCCAGGCGGGAATCATCGGTATAAATTCCGTCGGCGCCGCCCCAAACCGTACCTTCACTCGTTCCCCGGACACGGAAAGTAATGGTTATGTTATTTTGGCCTCTGTATTTTACCAGATTACCGGGATCATCGGGCGTGAA
>JBBIRG010000414.1:0-2121 GCA_037441945.1 Bacteroidota bacterium
ATCATCATCATCAGTTGCGTATCCCCGGTGTTGAGTAAGCGGATTTGTTTCAGCAAGTCCGCTACCGGAACGAGAACGGGAAAGGCCGATTGATCAAGCGCGATCCCGAAGAACCCACCGGAGAGCAGACCATAAACGGCTGTCGCGGCGGAGAGAACAATGGAAAGATTGATAAACCGGCTGATTCCCGGGGAAGGGTTTTTCAATTTGAATTTCAGGTACGCCATCAACGCCAGAATCAGAAGCCCGTATCCGCCGTCGGACATTATCATCGCGAAGAAAACCGTAAACGCCAGAAACAACCACGTACTCGGATCCCAGTCCCTGTAAGAGGGCGTATCGTAAATATTGACCAGATCCGAACCCAGCGCGTCGGACGGTCGTTTCGGCGTCATTTGAGTCGGAATACGCTCGTCCCTTTCCGGCTCGATCGGAATCAACGTCACCGGCTCATTTTCCAGAATCAGTTTCAGTTTTTCCAGGTCCTTCTCCGGGCACCACGCCTGAAGCATAAACAGCCGGTCGTCGAACTGACGGATCGTTCCGCGCGCGGCCCGGTCGAAATGTACCCGATTCAGATTTTCTAGGTAATACCTGTATAGAGATTCGCGTTTCCGAGTCAAGCGTAAAAGGCTTTGAAGGATTTCTTTTTCTTTTACGCTGATGGTTTTGATTTCTTCGTTCAGTTCGATCGGATCGGTATCATAATTTACTTCAATGCATTTCATGAGCTTGAGCGGTTTTTCGGAAAAAGTCATGAAATACTTCCGCTCGTTGTCTTGATGGATCACGATATCAGCGATAGTCCCTTCGATCCTTACTTCGTTGGCAACTTTCTGGGAAACATCCCAGAATTGGATACATTTCCCGCTTCCTCTATCCGCCGGATGTCTTTCAGCGAAAAAACGCCCCACGGTTCCAGAAACTGCAGTTTGTTTTCCAGTATGGTTTTCTGTTCTTTACATTTTTTATATTCGGCCTCCAGACGCGGTATTTCCTCAACCAGCGTCTCTGCCGTTTGGTCGTCTTCAGGTCTCTTTGCGCCCTCTTTTTCTGCCTGGGTGACATACCGGTCGATGATCCTGATCGCCATCATCGCGGCGTCCGCTTTGGCGGTGGAAACCGTGCGCCCGTCAATTCCGTATGTTTTTCCCTTATAGGATTCGATTTCGACGAGCCCAACTTTCTGGAGCAGACCGAGCGCATTTTCCTTGCTGGATTGCGGACCGACCAGCAGAAGTTTTTTCATCCTGGAAATCATGAAGCGGCCTCCATGATTTCGGCGGCGTCGCGTTTCTCAAGCTTGCCTTTGGCGATTTTAGCGTTGCAGATCGCGGCAACTTCCTGGTCGCCGAGAAAAATCTTGATCTTTTTAATATTCTCCTTGCACTGAGGAATCATCCGCTTCTCGAAAAGATTGACCTTGATGCTGGTCAGGCGCAGTTCCCGTGACAGCAGTCGGTATCGTTCCTGAATAATTCTCAGTTTTTCCCGTTCGATGACAATCGCGCGCAGTTCCTCAAATGCGCGGTCAATCCACACCGGTTCGATATAGAACGACACGCCGAACGATTTGAAGATCACGTCCTTGAAAACCTCAACATCCACCCCGGCAATGTTTTCCGTGTCCGTGATGACCTTGTCAACTTCAACCATTTCATAAATGTTAATCGTCATTTTCTGGCTGAGCAGGACGGCCCAGGAAGAAACGTAGCGTTTGCGCTTTTCGATTTCCGCAAGGATCGCCTGTTCCATGTTCCGCGTGTTATCCACTTCCGCTTGCAACTGCTGTTTCTTCAGCTGCAGGGTCGGAAGGTATTTGGTCAGCTGAGCCAGCAGGTTCTTCTGGACTTTCAGCTCGGTTTTATTCAGTCGGATGGTTGACATTACTTATTCCATTTGCCGTATTTCTCGATCCACGCATTTTTTAGGCCGGTTTCGTTCCGGTCAAAACATTCGGCGAGGATCGTCCATCCGAGATTCAGCTGATCCCCGATATCTAAATTCACTTTGAGGTCCATCATTTTGGATTCAAACAAATGCGCGTAGTTTAGAAGTTTCTTATCCCAGTGCGAAAGCCTGAATCCCATGGATTCGCGGTCGCGCGCTTTTTTCGCGTCG
>JBBIRG010000414.1:2167-2583 GCA_037441945.1 Bacteroidota bacterium
TTCGCGGGTCACTTTGCCCATCACCTGCTGTTTGAGCCGGCTCAGCGATCCGAACGGGTCGATGCGACCGCCGTGCAGGTAAAACTGGCCTTCGGTGATGTAACCGGTATTGTCGGGCACGGGATGCGTGACGTCATTGCCCGGCATTGTAGTCACGGCGATAACGGTGATCGAGCCGGAACCTTCAATGTCGACGGCTTTTTCATACCGCGCGGCGAGGTCGCTGTACAGCGATCCGGGATAACCGCGGTTCGACGGAACGCGGTCCATGGAAATGGAAATCTCCTTGAGCGAATCGCTGAAAGCCGTCATATCGGTCAGCAGGGTCAGTACGTTCTTGTTCTGCACGGCGAATTTTTCGGCCGCCGCAAGCGCCATATCGGGAACAAGGATGCATTCCACCATCGGGTCGGACG
>JBBIRG010000415.1:0-107 GCA_037441945.1 Bacteroidota bacterium
ACCAGCCAGGTGTTTGCAAACTTTTACATGAATAGCTTCGACCATTTTGTAAAACACGATTTAAGTATCCGCTACTACGGCCGTTATGTTGATGATTTCATCATCAT
>JBBIRG010000415.1:145-1619 GCA_037441945.1 Bacteroidota bacterium
ATCATACCTTTACTTTCACACTTTCTACTTTCAACTTTGAAACTATCGTTGCATCCAAAGAAAATCTATCTTCAGCATTACAGAAAAGGCGTACAATTTCTCGGCGCGGTCATCAAGCCGCATCGCATCTATATCGCCAATCGAACCAAAGGCAATTTTTATCAGGCCATTGAAAAGCAGAATAAAATAGCCAGAGACCATAAACCGGACATCGAAGAACAGAAAAATTTTTTAAGCAGTATGAACTCGTATCTGGGCATTCTGAAGCATTACAAGACGTACGGGCTGAGGAAAAAAATGATTTTCAGAAATCTGTCGGCATGGTGGTGGAATCATGTCAGTTTGAGGGGCGGCGTGTCCAAATTTGTTCTGAAATAAAAGATAACCGCAATTTATCGATTGCAAAAAATAAATCAATATTACAAATATAAAGCGCCAAAACCATTGAATCCATAAAGACAAGGCAGTTTGATTTGATGATTTCGTATACGCAGCCTGAAGGCTTGCGGCTACGGTTGTTGAACAAATAAAATCTTCCGCGATGCCGTAATCCTAATGACTTTCCATGCGGAGAAATAAGATCCGTGCTTTATCTCGCGAAAGAATTAAATACAATCACGGTAAAAAAATTCGATAAACTTTTTCTCCAATCCGAAGAAATCTCAAAAATAATTTCCGGCCTCATCAAAACCCTATAATTTTCCACTTTATACTTTATAAATTTTCAAACTTTATAAACTTTCATACTTTTTACTTTTTAACTCCTTGCTATTCATCGCGTGGTTCTGTAAGTTTTATTGTATGACATTTATTTAAAAAAGGAATTAACATGACACATGTCATAATTGATTCGAAAGAATTGAATCTTTCCGAAGAGTTCGCCAAAAAACTGAAGAGCCGTAAAGTTGAGTTGGTCGAGACGGAAGAGGGTATTTTAATCCGTTCAGTGACCGACGCGGTCCAGCGGGCGAAGGGATTTTTAAAAGGAAGTAACTTCACGCTGGATAAATATTTAAAGGAAAAGCAGAAAGAAAAAGAACTTGAATAACCGAATCATCGTTTTCGACGCGTGCGCGCTGATCGCTTTCTTTGAGAACGAGCCCGGGTGCAATGAGGTGGAAAGGATTATCCTTCAATCGGCTGAGACCGAGAGTTTAATTATCATGCATTCGGTTAATCTTTTAGAAGTTTATTATGGTTTCTTAAGAGACGACGGTCAATTCAAAGCGAATGAAATGATTGAGCGATTTAACGAACTGCCCATTCAATTGGATGAATATTTGTCACGGGAGATTTTTTATGAAGCCGGCCGGTTAAAGGCGGCTTATAAATTATCGTTAGCTGATTCCATCGCGTTCGCGGAGGCTATTGTCCGCAATACCGACTTTGTAACCGCCGATCCCCATGAATTTGACGTCATTGAAAAATCAGAAAAAGTGAAAATTATATAGATAAGATGAGCTTTGGATTGAGG
>JBBIRG010000415.1:1629-2219 GCA_037441945.1 Bacteroidota bacterium
TTTGCCAAATCTTTTAATCTTTCAAACTTTACGAACTTTCAAACTTTCATACTTATAATCTCCAGCGTCCGTATCCCATCCTGCAAACCTGCCAGATGATTTCGGGTCCCGTTTTTCAGATATCCGTTCAATTCCGTTAATTGCCTTTGCGCGGCATCCGTTGAGAGATCAACGGGGATCACGAATTCTGATTTTTCGGTCTTTTTGATAAGCGTTTTCGACAACAAATCGCCTTCAAAGACAGCATCTTTGGTTTGTAGGGTACATCGCCGGATTTTTTTTGAATGATCGGTCGCAGAAAGAATTTGAACAGGAATATTATTTTCCAATGAGAGACGCATTTCATATTGCTGTCCGTGTTCATTGGATTGTTCTCGAATAGATTGGCCAATAATTTCTTTTTCCGTAAGAAACCTTGCCAGATCAATATCATGCACTGAAATATCCTGCAGAAGCCCGTCGGATAGGATATTCCGGGATGGTTGTGCGATCCGTGTAAAAGACATCTCACGGATCATTGATTTTCGCAATTCCGGGATCATCGCCTGGACAACCGGATTGAAACGTTCGGTAAACGACACAAAAACCGG
>JBBIRG010000415.1:2229-2582 GCA_037441945.1 Bacteroidota bacterium
AGTGCCATGATCATTTTGGAGTTTCTTTAATTCGAGAGCTTCCGTAAGCGTGCTCGTTACTGGTTTTTCGATCAGCACCGGAATTCTTCGCTTAATACAGTCCGAAGCGTAATCCGCATGAGTCTTAGTCGGCGAGGCGATGATGCAGGCGTCGAATGAACCGGATTTACAGGCATTCGTAAAATTCCTGTAAACGGGTTCGGGGATCTCATTATCATAACAGGTTGGATCAAGGACAGCCGCAACATCCGCGTCCATTATGCGTTTGATGGCATTGTAATGGATGCGACCCATCCGCCCGCCCCCGATAATTAAAAAACGCGTCATCGGTTACAGTTTCGAAACGAAGTAAT
>JBBIRG010000416.1:0-2574 GCA_037441945.1 Bacteroidota bacterium
TAAAATTGCCTTGCGGTCAGGTTCATTTTCACATGCTGATGTTCCGCGACGAATTTCACCGCGTAATGTTCGTCATATTTCCATGCGGCGCTGCCGGCCAGATTCAAATAACGCGATTCTAGGTCCTTCTGTTGTCCGGCGGCCCAAATCCATTTCCAGTCTTCCGGATAATCCCATTCAAACTGGCCGTAAAATTCGCGGTACAGATCCTGGTCGTTTTTATTCCGTGTGTGATTGGTACTAAGCGTAAGAATTCCGTTTTCAATAACGGGATAGGACGCTTCAAAAAGGTAGCCGCGTTCATCGTTTGCGTTTTGAACTAATTGATGGCGGTTCAGAAGCGTAAACAGATGTTCCCGTACAACAGTCGGCGGATTGTTGAAAATTAATCCTTCCTGGAGACTGTAATTTTTATAATCCTTGAATTCCGCCGATAAACTGAACGCATCAATAAGCAGGTTGGCGGAAGTGTAAAACGCGTGACGGTCTTTAAACCGGAACGCTTTCGCGTCGTCCGGATGCTCGAGCAGGGCTAATTCGCCGAACCATTTGAGATTCTTCAGGTTCAACTGCGAATAACCCGACGCCGCCGTCATGTCTCCCCGTCCGGGAAGATGCGTGACCATGATCGTGGAGCCGGCGTGCCATTTCCGGAACGGCTTTAACCGGATATCGCCGCCCTGCAACGATTCGTAGCGTTTCCCAGCGATGTCCCGCATTTTTCCGCCTAACAGCATGACGTCCGCGTATTGCGTTTTCAAATCAAATTTAAGTCCGTCGATGTTATTGTCCCATCTGAGTTGACGGTTCTCAAACGAACGCATTGTGAGTCCGCGCCCAAGCATGCCGTAGAAATTCCCGGCCGTCATGGTCAGACCTCCGTAGCGGTATTCGAGAAAGCGCTGATAAATACCCTGTCCTTCTTCCTGCTGGGAAAATAGTTGCGGCGGCGTATGAATTTCATACCGTATTCCAAGCCGCCAGTGGTCATATTTGATGGATACGTCTGTCCAGCTTTCAAAAAAACGCATATCGCGGCGTTGGTCTATCGAATATTCGGTATACTGCTGTCCGCTCCACTGAATCTGCGCGAACGCGCTGAGACAGGGAAATAAAAGAAAAAATGAAATCAGTAATCGTCGCATGATCAAATTCCAGTTTTATTTTGCCTCATGGGTTTTGTTCATAAAATACAGACGGATGAAATCATCCAATTTCACTTCATCGCCTTTGCGGTAGCCGGTGTGGCTGTAAATGATTTTCCCTTCGGTGTCGATGATCGCGGTATAAGGCGGCACGGTTGTCTGGTATAGCTTCATGACTTCGTTGTTGATGTCCTGGAGAATGATGAACGGATATTTCCGAGTATTAACGAAGGAAGGAACCCTTCCTGCGGTTTTATTATCGTCCACGGAAATGGAAACGACTTCAAATCCCTGGTCTTTATATTTTTCATAAATCGGGATCATTGCTTTCATTTCATCGAGGCACGGCGCGCACCACGTTGCCCAAAAGTTGATCAGAATGAGCTTTTCGCCGGTCTTTTTGGAAAGCTGAAAATCGTTGCCGTTGATATCGGGCAGGACGAAATCAGGCGCCTGTTTATTCGTCGCAAGCTGCGCTTGAGCGACCGTGTTGAAAAAAAATAAAAACCCGATCGTAATGATAACTGCATTTATAAATTTCATGGAAGGACCCGCGGTTATGTTGAAATAATTATTTAAGAATACAAACACTTCCGAAATCCGTCTTACGGATAAACCGTCCACGCGGACTGGTAAATATTTTTCGTTTCATCGTCCTGTACGAAGGCCACAACGAAGAGGTCATATCCCCATAACTGGCGCCGCGCAAAGGAATAGGCAACAGAGGTTGTTTGTCCGGCGGCGGTATTAACGGCGAGTCCGTCGGTTGACGGATAAAACGCGCGCATCACGTCAAAAAAATGCGTCATGCCGTTGGTTCCCGGAGCCTGGCCGTAATCAATCGAGCGTTCGATGAGAGCGATACGCAGTTTTGACTGACTGCCAATTGCCTGATGCGTTTCAACGCGCACGATACCGGCGACGGTTTCAAAATCGGCCGTATTTGACGGTTGTATCTGAATACTGACCCATGCCGACTTTTTCGATTCAAGCGGGATTTTATTGCGGAGGGAATCGTTCAGGCGCGGGGCATTTCCATAATAATTGATCCGCTTTCCGTTATAGGCGACATAAGGCACCGACGACACTGCATAATAACTCATGCGGCTGAGATTTGCTTCCGATGCGGCGAGAAACATCGGATCGTTCGCTCCGGGATAATTCGCGTGATAGCCGAGGCTGATCGTTTTCCGTACGCCGAAATCATGCAGAACCGCTTCCAGAACCTCATCCGTCGGCGGGCAGGGAACGCAACTCGTATTCGCAAAATGTTCAATGAGCGGGATTACTCCAGCCGCGGTCAGCGTATGGTTAACGGTTGTCACTCCGCCGGAAGAAATGCTGATCGTCTGGTTGCATTCCGAATAGCCGCTTTTCTTCAGTTCGAATACATAATCACCCGCGGGAATTCCGTTTAACTGGAACATTC
>JBBIRG010000417.1:0-2574 GCA_037441945.1 Bacteroidota bacterium
TAAATATATTCATCATTTTCATTATCTTTTTGAAATATTTTTCAGAATATTTTTCAGAAGCAGTTCCGAAGACGGCTCGTACTGTAAATTTTTTGCATATAGGAGTTCATTCTAACTTGCAATTTTATTCACTCCGGGTAGTCGAGGAGTATTTATTTTATTTGTTATACCGGCTTCTGCTTGAAATGAAGTGTTTTTATGTTGTGAGAGTATACTCATTTATGCAGGTATTACCCGGTTTAATTCCCGGGTAATGGTTTCCATACATGTCGTGCTCGCAGATTCCTGAAACCCGGACACTTGTTGCCTTTTTGCTGAATTGCTTTTACACTCCGCATCTTGTTAGGAACATCATTCAGGTTACTACAAAACAAAACTCCGCATTCCCGCCGCTAAACAGGCGTTGGGAACGCGGAGTAGATGGTCTTTATTTTAATTTTACTTTATCTGGTCCCATTCGGAATCCAACGGCATCATGGGCAGAGGTCGGCCGTTGTTGTCTAACCGGAATTTGAGTTCATTTAATTTGTTATCGGTTCGGAATTTTATGCCGAACAGTTTGGGGGTGAAAACATTCGGATCGAAAAGATCCGGTTGCGGATATTGCATAATCCTTACTTTCCGGTCTTTGGGAATGCCTGCCCGTTCTTTAGCTATGTCGATAGCTTTGTCAAGCCCGCCCAGCGCGTCAACCAAACCGTTCGCAAGCCCGTCGGTTCCAGAGAATACACGGCCTTGAGCGACCGCTTCAATGGATTCGAAGGATTTTTTACGTCCGTCGGCGACTTTCTGCACGAAATCGCGGTATAATGATTTAATGAGATATTCCATCCGGATACGCTCATCCTCCGTGAGATTGCGGTCGGGCAGTCCCCCGCCGATCAGCGGGAGCGTCATGCCGAATCCCAGATCGGCGTGCTTGCCGGTTTTGACGTGATCGGTGGACAATCCCAGTTTTTCCTTGAGGCCTGTGTTATACATCCAGCCGCCGATTACGCCGATAGATCCGGTAACGGTATTCGGCGCGGCGACAATCGTATCGCCGTACATCGAGAGCCAGTATCCGCCGGATCCGGCGACCTGTCCCTGGGATACGATGACCGGCTTGGATTTACGGCAAGTCCTCATTGCCTCGGCAACCAGGTCTGATGCGAGCGCGTCGCCGCCCGGAGAGTCTACGCGGATCACCACCGCTTTGATACGCCGGTTTTTCGCAATCTGTTCAATTACTTTCGAAAGCGTGCGTCCTTTGATTCCCTCGTCCATGGCGCAGGCGCCCAGGGCATATACGACCGCAATACCCGGGTCCTCGCCCCACTGATTGTCAACCGGCAGGCGCGACTCGGTAATCATTTTTGCCTGAATGAACGATTGTTTCTTGCCTTCCAGTTCTACTGCGATTTTCTCGACTTCGTCCCACCGGCCAAGAACATCGACCAATCCTTCTTCTTTCGCGTCTTTGGCTAAAAATGCCGCGCGGTTATTCACCCATTGATCAAATTTTTCTTCGCTGACCGACCGGCTTTTACAAACGTCCGATTTTACTAGTGTATACTGGTCGTCTAAGATCGCTTTCCGCTGTTCGCGGTCGCCTTCGGACATGCTGTCGCGCGAGAGCACTTCCGCGGCGGATTTGTACTTGAAGAACCGCCATTCATCGTAACCTACGCCGATTTTCTCCAGCATGCCTTTCATGAACGTGCGTCCGGCAACGTAACCCTGAACCATCATCATGCCCATCGGATCCATCACGATTTTATCGGCGACGGACGCAAGATGATATTCGGTCATCCCAGCGATGTCGATATAGACGATCACATGTTTTCCGGTCGATTTGAAGTCGAGCAGTTTTTCTCGTAATTCCCAAGCCATTTCGCGGTTGATTTCGATTCCGGAAATATTCATCGCGATGCCGCTAACCATGGGATCGTTTTTAGCGTGATCGATTTCCCGGATGAGATTGATCAGCGTTACGGATTTATCAAACAGCATAAACCGCCGGTGTTTGATTTCCGTGTTCAGCGTGTAGCGGACGTATTGTTTCTTTCTGAAAACATGCGACCGGAAAATATTGCGGTCGTAAGCGCCCAACCGTACGGCGTAAGTGTTATGACTGTATTTGCGATCGCGGTCGGTGACTCCTTGTACGGACACGCCGGCATTTCCGAAACTGAACTGCACGCCCGCGGTAACGACTTTGGAATCGAAATACCGCGCAGTGAAACGGACGCCGGGCAGGACTTCGGCGACGGCCCCGGCGCTCCAGCCGGTTTTGTCATATCTCAGCGGTTTTTTATTCTGTACCGCGTAATCGCCGAACAGCGTCAGCCATTCGTTCCCAAACGGGCGCAGACCGACGTCGAACACGCCTTCGCGCGAGCCGCCTCCCGTCGCGAAACGTCCCGTCATTCCAACGGACACGTTACGGAACGGACGGATCAATCCGCCGAGGGTCCAGTGATTGCTGATCCCTTTGAAATCCCCCGTTGCCGTGACCCAGTTATAACCGAATCCGAATCCGATCACGCGTCCCCCGAAGCCGGCGGATAAATTGTAATCGGTCATTTTTCCTGC
>JBBIRG010000418.1:0-832 GCA_037441945.1 Bacteroidota bacterium
GTTTCATCCCTGTTTAGGAAATTGGTTTTTCATAGATACGATAGGTTTTATATATCTTGCCGCCCAATCGCTCAATCGGCCGCACAATAGCAATGTTATCTTCGAGAATCCAGGACATCTCGGCCCAGTTGTATCCTTTCTTCATTCCGTCGACAAAATTATGGTAATTGAGGGCGACGTCGAGTCCGAGGTTGCGGTATTCTTTCAAGACGCCGAACGTGATGACTCGGATGCGGTGGATTTTTCGAAACCGTGAATGCCAAAATAATTTCAGAAGCCCGAATGGGAACAAACGTCCATTACGCACTTTGATCAGCGCCTGGTTGAGGTCGGGAAGCGACAGAGAAAACCCGACCGGTTTACCGAGATGTTCCGCGAAGAAAATGATGTCCGGGTCAAGCACGCTTTTCATTTCTTTTGCGAGTTGGTCAAATTCCTCTTCCGTCATCGGGACGAATCCCCAGTTCTTTTCCCATGCGGCGTTGTATATTCTTTTGACGATGTCAATGTCTTCGTCGTATTTATTTTTACGGAACGGGCGGATAGTGAAATTGCCGCGCTTGAGAATCAATTCGGTTCCGCGCACCAGCCGTTCAGGGACTCCTCCCGAATCGTCTACATAAAGGGCGTACAAATCTTTTGCTTTCTGGAATCCGAATCCTTCAATCAGACCCGAGTAGTATTTCGGATTATAAGGCATCAGGATAACCGGCGGGCTGTCGAATCCCTCGACCAGCAGGCCGAATTCTTCATTGCTGGAAAAGCTGGCCGGTCCGTAGATGACTGTCATTCCTTGTTCTATGATGAATCGTTCCGCGGCGCCGAAAAGCTG
>JBBIRG010000418.1:849-1094 GCA_037441945.1 Bacteroidota bacterium
TCAAAACAGCCGAAGAAACCCGCTTTTTCCTGGTGAAAATCATTATAGTTTTGATTAATGACCGCAGATATGCGACCGATTATTTTGTCCTTGTCGTATAACCCGAACAGCCGGACTTCCGCATGCCGGTAGAACGGGTTTTTGGAAGGATCGAAAAAATTTTTTCGTTCGGCGATCAGAGGCGGAACCCAGTTGGGATCGTTCCGGTAGATTTTCCAAGGAAGCCGGATAAATTCACCGAGCCC
>JBBIRG010000418.1:1116-2558 GCA_037441945.1 Bacteroidota bacterium
TATTTCCATAAGTCCTGTGTATGTTAAATACCTTCGTTAAATTTTGCGAAGATAGGAAAACATCGGTTAATAATCAACAATAATAAACGCTATGACAAACGGTTTGTTGAATCAGCGCCCTATCGGCCAATTAATCCATCTGGGATTCCAAAGCTGATTTTTATTATCAGGATTGGATCGGTTTTCCTGCCCCATTCGCTGTTTTCTGAATTCGTTGCATAAATGCTAAGTACGATGATATTCATTCGCCGTAAATAGAGATGATTCATTTGCGGAATTTTTTATTTTGTACTTGATTCTGCCGTACATATCATTTAAAATGAAGGCGAAAAAACAGGAGGACTTCCTGTCGGCATTTTGAACTTATGAGAAAGGAAAAAATAGCCGCCGAGCGGCTGATGAATGGACGACCAACCGAAAGACTCTCCGGCGGAATCCGGCGGCGAAGGTTCGATGGAACAACAGCATACGCCTCATCCGAAGCATCACAAATTCCAGGAAGAATATCATAAATTTGAAAACCGCGTTGAATCTCGGCTGAGGAAATATTCGGCCGCGGAACTGGTTATTTTCAGTTTCCTTACCGTTATCGTATTGGGCACGATTCTGCTTTATCTTGTGGAAAATATTTACGGACACCGGCTTTCGCTTGTCGATGCGCTGTTCATGGCCACGTCGGCTGTTTGTGTAACGGGACTGATATCGGTCGATTTCAGCAAGTTCGCTCTGATCTCGCAGATTATCACCGTCATTCTGATCCAGATGGGTGGTTTTGGAATCATAACGGCGTTTCGCTTATTGTGGCTCGGCAGGGCGTCGAATTTGTCCACAGGCCCCACCCAAACGCTGGGATCGGTTCTGGACTGCGATGAACCGACGCGCCGGCGATCTGTTTTCCAGATTCTTGCTTCAACCGCGAGGATTACGATCGCGATCGAATTGGTCGGTTTTTTATTCATGTACTGGCACCTGCATGATAAAATCCATGACATGTCGCCCGTGTGGTACTCGCTGTTTCATACGATATCCGCATTCAATAACGCCGGTTTCAGCCTGTATCCCGACAGTCTGATGCGTTTTCATGGCGATGTAACAATGAACATAATCATCGTTAGCCTTTTCATTCTGGGAGGAATCGGCTATCCGGTGATCCTAGGCATCGAGCGGATTTTTCTTGTCGGTCTTCACAAAGCGATGATGTTCGCCGAAGTTTTTATCGAGTCGTTCGTCATGCGCCGTCCCGAAAAATTGAGATATATTGAACCATTCTATAATTTTGTTGACCGGATTCTTTTGCGCTCAAAAAAAATCGACAAGGAACTTGCTGGAGTCGCCTAGCCGCTTCAGATGAAGGTGGTGATTTATGGAACCCTGACGCTTATCGCCGGGGGCATGTTGTTTACCCTTTTTTCAGAATGGAACAGTGTATTGAGTCCAATGGC
>JBBIRG010000419.1:0-2553 GCA_037441945.1 Bacteroidota bacterium
TTCGCCAGCAGATAATCTCCCATCAGGACGGCTGTTTTGTTGTTCCAGAGAGAGTTAACCGAAGGTAGGCTGCGTCGGATATCGGCGCCGTCCACAACGTCGTCGTGTATCAGCGTGGCCGTATGTATGAGTTCCACGGTCATGGCCGCATAATACGAGGAGTCGGATACCAATCCGCCGCAGCATTTTCCTGACAGAAGCACCAGCGCCGGGCGAAGGTTTTTACCGCGGGAACGGATAATAAATTGGGCCACCGTATCCACAATCGGAACCCTCGATTTAAGTTGATCCTTGAATTTTTTCTGAAAGATTTTCAATTCCGGTTTGACCGGTTTCAACACTTGATCAACTGTCATGCATGTTCCTTGCGTCAGGGGCAGTTATAAAAAATTCTTTCAATATAATTTTTTGCGTTAATCTTAGCAAGCGTTTTATTTAGTTAAACGTTTTGCTGAATCGAGTGAATTGTGTTTTTCCTTTTATAAATGCTTTTTTTTGTATGGGCAATTCATTGAACTCGTCGCAAGGGCTGGAAAATACTATGAAATAAAAATCATCTCAGCCACTGGTCTTTTTTCCGGATAATAGGCTTGCGGTAGTGGTGGATCAGCAAAGCTACGCCGGTTCCTATCATCGCGCCAACCAGAACGTCCGACGGATAATGCACGCCAAGCGCCATACGGCTGTAAGCCGCCAAGCCTGCCCAGGCATACGCCGGAACGATCACATACCATTTCGGATAGGCCAGCGAAATCATCGCAGCCGACGTGAAAGCCGCGGAGGTATGACCGGACGGAAAAGAACGTGTTCCCTCAGGGCCGGCCGGCAGATGCACATCCGGAAGAACTTCATAAGGACGCCGCCTGTTGACGATTTTTTTCGTACCGTGCGTTATGCCGTAATTCATCAGGTGAGCCAGGAACATAAGAACGCCGTAGTCCTCCGCTCTTCGGTCTTTCGAAGCAATGCCGGTAACGATCATGCCCAGCGGGAGCCCAATGGATACCGGTTTGACGGTGTTGCTTTGAAATTTAAATAACGGATCCGTCGCCGGGGAATGCCGGTTATTGATGAAACGGAAAATGCTGACGTCAGGATTCTGCGCGGAAAGGGTTCCGGCAAGAAGTAAAAAAATCAGCGTAAACTTATGAAAGACTTTCATTCCAGAATCCCATGTTTGAATATTTTTGCAGCCGATCGGCTAATAATTTTTCTTTGGTCTTAGACGCAAGGATTTTATACTCTTCGCAGACCGCCGTTTTCAGCATGTGCGCGGCATCGTCATAATTCCGGTTGGCGCCTCCGAGCGGTTCATTGATGATCCTGTCGATCACACCGAGTTTCAGCAGGTCTTCCGCCGTGAGTTTCAGCGCTTCGGCGGCGGTTTCCTTGTATTCCCAGCTTCTCCAGAGAATGCTGGAACACGATTCCGGCGAGATAACCGAGTACCACGTGTTTTCCATCATCAGAATGCGGTCGCCGACGCCGATCCCCAATGCCCCGCCGGACGCTCCTTCGCCGATGATCACGGCTATTACCGGAACCGGCAGGCGCGCCATTTCCATGAGGTTCGTCGCGATCGCTTCGGCCTGCCCCCGTTCCTCGGCTTCGATGCCCGGATAAGCGCCCGGCGTGTCGATCAGCGTCAGGACAGGACGGCGGAAACGCGCAGCCGTTTTCATCAGGCGCAAGGCTTTGCGGTATCCCTCAGGATTCGGCATTCCGAAATTACGATACAGGTTGCTTTTGGTGTCGTTGCCCTTTTGCTGGCCGATGATCATCCACGGCTGCCCGTCGATGAATCCGATGCCGCCGACGATCGCGTGATCGTCTCGGAAAAGCCGGTCGCCGTGAAGTTCCGTGAACGATTCGCACATGCGCGCGATGTAATCCAGCGAGCGGGGCCTCTCCGTGTGACGGGCCAGTTGCACGCGTTGCCAGGGCGTAAGTTTCGAATAAATTTCATGACGGAGTTTTTCAAGTTTCAGTTCCAGTGACCCGATTTCTTCGGATATTTCAACGGCCGATTCCAGCGATTTCATCTCGCTGATTTTGGTTTCCAGTTCGTTTATCGGTTTTTCAAAATCGAGTGTTATACCCAACGCGGTCCTCCTTTATAATTTTCCCGTCAGCGACTTAATCCGCAGTTTCCAGACCAGCAGTAGACCTTCGCGGATGATATTCGTTGACATTTTAGACATACCGGCAACACGGTCGTAAAAAATGATCGGCGTTTCCGCAACCCGGAATTTCATTTTCCAGGAACGGTATTTCATTTCGATCTGGAATGAATAACCGATCGCGCTGACCCGGCTGAGATCGATGGCCTTCAATACTTCAATTTTATAGCCGATGTATCCCGCAGTAGCGTCGTTGACCGGCATGCGCGTGACAAACCGGGCGTAGCGGTTGCCAAAATAGCTTATCAGAAGACGGCTGAGCGGCCAGTTGATCACGTTGACGCCTTTTACGTATCGCGAACCGATCACCACGTCGTGTGTTTTGAACATTTCAAAAAAATCATTCAGATAGCCGGGATCATGCGACAGGTCA
>JBBIRG010000420.1:0-2510 GCA_037441945.1 Bacteroidota bacterium
TTTGTATTTCTTCTTTACCAGCTCTTCTCCGATGCCCGCATGAAACGATTAACTGTCTTAAATATCAGTTTCTTTCTTATTTTTTCGGCTCATGTTTATTTTTACTGGAAAGGAAATGTCGCATCCATCGGTTTTCTGCGGCATTTTGTCGGCATCGCCCCTGTGATGGCGCTTTTAGCGATGGAAGGATTCAACCGTTGGTTCCATGATGCACCCTCGAGTGAATCGGAGAAAAAAAACAATATTCTTGACACCGCAATTCTTGCCTTGGGTTCAGCGGTTATACTTTTCTTTTATTCTTTCGAGCTGGTCGGCGATTATTTTTTATCGGATGAAAAAGAATATCTCAAATTTGTCATAGGCCTCGTAATTGTTTTGCTTTTTGCGCTGAACAAACATTTACATTTTACGGGACGAACATGGAAATTGATTATGTTGTATTCCGTCGTGATCGCCGCTTCCGGATACGCTCTGATTAAGCAAAAACCTTTAAAATTAGCTCCGGAACACCAGACGGTAAAAAACTTCCAAATGTATTATGAATCCCAGCTAAAGGATTCCGTTTCAGCGATGATGGTCGTGCATCCATGGTTTTTCTTTTTCGATGATTTTAACTATTACCGTGATTCCCTGCATACACGAAAATATATGGATATGCGGCTTGAAAAGCTCCCCGAATTGCCGGTTGGCGGACTGATCGCCTGGGATTCGCATTATTCCTGGCGTTTATCCAGCAATGTGGCATTGGATTCAATCCGCAGTGACAAACGATACCAGTTTTCGCAGCAATTCGTCTCGAATGACCGTAAATTCGCCATTTACTTATTTCGGAAAGTTGCTGAATAATGAAAATTAATCCTGAGGATTTTAAAAACTGGGACGATTATTACTGGCATTACCAGCAGACTCTGGCGGCGCGCTATTTGATCCCGATGCTCGCGAAAGCCGGTGTAACCTTGACGGACAGCGCGATTCTGGAAATAGGGTGCGGGAACGGAGGCGTCATCGAAGCGCTTTCAGAAAAGGCATCGAAAGCCATCGGTATTGACATCCGCGGATTTGACCGATCCCTGAACGGAACGGATAAAGTCCGATACATTACCGCCGATGTTTTTGATGTGCAGGCCCGTAAGCTTTATGCGGGACAATACGATATCATCATACTCAGGGATGTGATCGAACACTTGCCGGATAAGCATTCAGTTTTCAGGTTATTTCAGGAACTGCTCACCGATCAGGGATGTATATTGCTGACGTTTCCTCCCTATTACTCACCGTTCGGAGCGCATCAGCAGGTCTTTTCAAAGACGCTTTTGGGAAAGCTGCCCTATACCCATCTTATGCCCGAATCTCTCTATCTCAAATGGGTTAAAAGCGTTGAAAAAAATAACGCCGAAGCTTATGCCATGGCGATTGAAATGGAAAAAGCAAAAACGACGATTCGGCAAATTAAAAAAATGATCCGGCAGTATTCCTTTGAAGAAACGCTGCAGGAATATTATTTTATCCGGCCTTCTTATGAGATCCGATATGGTTTTAAACCGTGTAAAGCATACTGCATGAAATATCTGCCGCTGATACGGGAGATGTTTGTTCTGGGGGTTTACATGATTCTGCGAAGAGCGAAAAAAAGTTGAATTTAATCATTTATTCAGTTATTATTTGTCGTTTTATTCATTTTAACCGGAGTAAGCCATGGGTCGGATAATCGCAATAGCAAATCAAAAGGGAGGCGTGGGTAAGACCACAACGGCGATCAATTTAGCCTCGTGCCTGGCGCATTCGGATAAAAAGACGCTTGTCATCGATATGGACCCTCAGGCGAACGCGACGACAGGCCTTGGCGTCGACGTCGAAAAAATTTCCAACAGCGTTTATGAAGTCCTGATCCAGAAATTTCCCCCCAAAGACGCTATATTGAAAACAATGATGAACCGGATGGAATTAATCCCGGCCCATATCCGGCTTGTAGGAGCGGAAATTGAACTGGTCGGTATCGAAAACCGGGAACATATGTTCAAGAACGCCATAATACCTCTTAAAAATGAATATGATTTCTTGATTATTGATTGTCCACCGTCCCTGGGCCTGTTGACGCTGAATGCCCTGACCGCAGCGGATACCGTACTCATTCCTATTCAATGCGAATATTACGCTCTGGAAGGCCTTCGTCAGTTGCTGAACACAATAAGGCTTGTCCAGCGGCAGTTGAATACGGAACTGACCATCGAAGGCGTTCTGATGACAATGTACGACAGCCGGCTCAACCTGTCCAACCAGGTTGTGAATGAAGTAAAAGAGTATTTCAAAGATAGGGTTTTCCGCAATGTCATACACCGCAACATCAAGCTCGGCGAGGCGCCCAGCTACGGAAAACCCATCATCATTTATGATCCGTCCTCGGTTGGTTCTCAGGATTATATGGGTCTGGCAAAAGAAATCATCAACAGCACGATCAAACCGAATCCCGTTATTTAATACCGATGAATTACAAGAAAAACACAGGACTC
>JBBIRG010000421.1:0-2505 GCA_037441945.1 Bacteroidota bacterium
CTAACGGGACCCGGTAAAGGGCTTTTCCGTAACTGCCTTCGTTGACAATCATGTAACTTGGCGCAATGTCGTCCGGTAAGGCTTTACGCAGAGCGTTGTTGATATTGCATACCGCCTTGGTGAGCGCATCACCGGAGTTGCCGTTATTCAATGTTTTTTTAACCCTTTCCCGCTGGCCGAAAGGAACTCCCGTTGATTCGTATATCGACAGTAAACGTTCCGTGTTTTCTTTTTTCAAGCGTTTTCCACCTTCAACCGGATCTTTCTTTTCCATAAAAAAAAGATAAACCGCCATGTTAAAAAACTGCATCGGAATTATGTTTTTGCCGATCATAATCACCATTTTTTTCAGGTCGGCGGTGCAGGCGGGCAGGCGAATCAGATTTTCAATCTGGCTCTGGGCTTCCCGCACCATGCCCATATAAGTCGTTTGTCGGTACAACGGATCATTGTCTAATTTATCACGCAGGCGGACGTACGGCACTTCAGAGAGCGTCAGTTTCGCGGATTCTTCCCAGGTTTCGGGAAAGAATTTTTTCGAGGCCTCGAACACGGGATCGGCAATGACATGGTACAACCCGTCGCCGGGCCGACCGTAAAGCGACAAGGCATACGCCATTGCCACGCTCATCGTTTTTCGCCCGCCGGAAAGACTGCAGAAAAGCCGGTTCCCGGCCGCGGCGAACCGCCGGATGAAATCCACGATGAAATCCGGAAACAATTCGTTGTCCTTATTAGTCTGAACGTCTTGCAGGAGTTCGAAATCCTCTTTTGCTATCAGCACGTGCTCATCCGAATTAAAGTCAGGTGGTTTGAGTTGAAATAATTTTGTCAGGCGTTCGATTTCTGCCGCAAGCGGAGGTAATCCGGTTTTCCCTTCGATGATTTCCCTTCCCTTTCCGGTCGTGATTACATACAAGGCGTGTACCGGAATTTTTTCCCGAACCGACAGGCAATACAGCGTTTCAGTAATCACCTGCGGGGTCAGCCCCGAAAGGCCGATGAGGATGTTGCGCGTTTCTTTTTTCTTCCGGTTCATGCGCGGCTCCCGTTGCGGACGGTCTCGATCATCCCGAATCCCATGGCGTTATTGTCTCCCAGCCCGCATTCGTAGGCGACGCGAATCAGCTCCGTATCCCCTTCCAGCGTAAACGGACATTCAAACGCGCGTAACTGGGTTTCATCCGAAGACCCGTTTTTAAATGTAATCATTTTGCTTATTTTTCCCTCTTTTCTACGTATGTAATCTTCATCCGGCGTAAAGCAAACCGACTTATCGGTTTCCGCCAATTCTGTCCGGAGGGACATGTATTTACTGACCATATTTTTATTCAGGTAATACCCCAGTTCCGGATGACCGGGCATCAGGTATTCCGCTGATAATTTTATAGTTCCGTTTTTTGAAACAGAAACAGGTTTTTTTACCAGTACGGGGGAAAGACAAATAAATTTCATGCTGCCCGCGAATGCGGGTTCCGGGAGGATGTCAACCCCTAAAATCTTAGCTTCGTTATTCGCCTGTCCGATGGTGATAGTACGCCGCTCAAAGAGACCGACGATCAGCTGAAGCAGCGTGGATTCCGCATGAATGGAAATAAGCCACTCAAACGGACCATCAATTGAAATTTTCCCGTCGCGAATGAACGGGCGATCCGGGAACATCAGCCGCGAAAAGGTGAAATGCTTGAAATGCTTTGCGCCAAACCGGAAACCCTTATCATGAAGCCAGGATGCATGTTCAGATGACGCCCGTGAAATCAAGCTGTATATAGCCGCAGACAAAAACTGCTGGTAATTCAGGGTGATGGAAAAAGGTCTTTTCGGCTGAAGTGACAATTGGATGCGCATGGACGTTATCTCTCGTCTGATATGCAGGTAAAAAATAAAATATTTTTATCACGATTGCAAGAAAAAACGAATTATCGATATCGATTAAATTTAGATTATCAATACCGTATTTGTTTGGTACCATGAATAGAAAAAAGAAAAAACACCTTAAATAATTTTCAGGATGATAACAATACGAGGCTGGTATCTAAATGGCCGTTTTCCCGCCAAGGCGTATAATTTTCTCTCGCCCAGACGCATGGACGCAGAGAAAACACAAATCCACAGACCCGAAGAAAATGCATTTAACAGAGGGGCGCAGAGCAAAATTTAGTCACACAGAGAAAACCAATTAAAAAATATCTCGCCAGGGCGCAACGGCGCAAAGAAAACTCAAATCCAGATACCCATAAGAAAATCTATTTTTCAAAGATCTCATAGAATAAACAGGATAAAGTTTTAACCCCCTTTATACACTTCAGGCCGATAGTAATCCAATTGCATTTCACAATGACGTTTAAATTAAATAATGCTCAATCTTCAGAATTCGTTTAAAAAATAATAATGGGTCTTTAAAAAAACTGTATATACAGGCATAAAAATGCTGGTTTATTTCTGTGCAAGGCTTTGTTGCATAAATCTTGAGTCTGTAAATTATTTTACCTTTTTTGAAGCCTT
>JBBIRG010000422.1:0-2495 GCA_037441945.1 Bacteroidota bacterium
CTGACATGTGGACCGCACCCGGACATGAACCCGATACGGCTGTAATCGTCCCGATTAGCGCGGCTCCGCGGTACGTAACCGATATCGTTTTTCGTTTTTTCGTAATTGGCTTTTGGGTCAAAAGAAATCATGATTTTCATTTATTGAGGTTGGTTTGGATCACCGAAACGCAAGCCAGGAATATGTTTACCGGCTCTCTAAAAACGGTACGCCACCTGCACGCCGGCATTGACAATGAATCCTTTTTGGTTGTAAGGATCGGTTCCCATTTTCCGGAACCGCCAAACCGCGTTCAGCGAAGGAATCACGTCCACTTTCTGCAGGGTATACGTCAGCGGAAATAAAAACATCATGTGAGTCAGGCGGTTGTCCTGCCCATATTGATTGCTGATGGCGGTCGCAATCGTCGGGCCGATATTCATCTCTTTGCTGAACTGGTAAACGCCGCCTACGCCGAATTCGAAATAATTGCCTTTCATGCCGGCGTCGAGGCCGCGGCAATACTGAATATATGGCGCGGCAAATTCATGAATGAAAACGTTAGCCGTCGCGCTGACTTCGTAATCGCGGTTATTGGTTTTCTGGTTCGACGCCCATTTCGACAGGTAATCGTAACGCTGAAAGCCCAGTTGGATGTTCAGATGTTCCTTCACGACGTCAAATTCATAATTCAACGACCAGTCGAACTCGTCGATGTCGGAATTGCGGTCGCCGAGCTTTTTCTTTTTTGCCAGTCCGTACGACGCCCAGATTCCCGCTGAAAATCCTTTGAGGAACGGCGGCGAATACGTTACGCCCGGCTGGATTACGCCGTATTTATGATTCAGGTCATACCCGCGCCAGAGATACCGCGAGAGCAGTTCGGCGCTGAATTCAATGCCGACCGGATTTTTTTTATCCTGCGCCTGGGTTACCGTTGTTTCCGATACCACAGCCAGAAAAAAGAGAAAAATTAGAATGTTTTTCATGCAAAATACCATTTATTTAATGATCAAGATCTTCAATTCGCCTTAACACTAAAAAAAGTATCGGTGAATTGCAAGCAGTTTGTTTGGAATGATAACAGGAAAACGTACGGATAAACGCACAGATAAAAAAAATCAAACCTTGCATTTCTATCAGACATTGAATACATTGGCGTCATTAAAAAACATTCTTTCACCAAATGCAGGTGCCTGCTTTGAGCCTGATGTTGCCCCATTTTATTCAGTTCGGATTTCTTCGGCTGATCAATCCTCTGATCCGTTTTTTCGCGCGTTTCCGCATTAACCCCAACTGGCTGACGACGCTGGGTTTGTTGCTGAACCTTGCGGCGGCTTCGGCCTTTGGTTTCGGCGCCGCATACGGAACGCGGTTAAATTTGTATTACGTCGGCTGGGGCGGCGCGTTCATACTGCTCGGCGGTATCTGCGATTTGCTCGACGGTAAAGTCGCCCGAGCGGCCGGGTTGACTACACGGTTCGGCGCCCTGTATGATTCTGTGCTCGACCGCTACAGCGAAGTAGTCATGTTCATCGGCATGGGGTATTACCTGATCCGACTTGATTATTTTTACGAATCGATCTTCTGTTTCATCGCGCTCGGCGGTTCGACAATGGTCAGTTATATACGCGCCCGTTCAGAAGGGTTGCACATGGAATGCAAGGTCGGTCTGATGCAGCGGCCGGAACGCGTCGTATGGCTCGGCGTGGGTTCATTCCTCTGCGGCATGTCCGCCCTGGTCGTTCCGCCCGATTATGTAGGCGCGATTGGCTCTTTCACTGTTTTCAAGCCGATTTACATTTTTACCGTACCGATTTATGTAGTCGCCGTTCTCTCAACTTATACTTCTATTCAGCGCATGGTGTACGCGTATCGTTTAAGCAAAAAGCTGATCGAGATGGAAGAAAAACTGCCTGAAAAAAATATTCCGTCAACGAAACCAAACTGCTCGCATTATTAATCAAGGAGATAACCGCTTTGGAACAGAAACCAACCGAAATCAAAGACGCGAAAGGATCATTAGGCGTATTACTGCCCGGAATGGGAGCCGTCGCCACAACGATGGTCGCCGGCATCATAGCCATCCGCAATGGATTAGCCAAACCAATAGGATCACTCACACAAATGGGAACCATCCGTCTCGGCAAGCGCACCGATAAACGCGTTCCCAAAATTAACGATTTTATTCCTTTGGCCGGATTGAACGATATTACTTTTGGGGGATGGGACATTTTTCCGGATTCCGCATACCAGGCCGCTGTGAAAGCCGGGGTTATCGAAAAACAGCTTCTTGATCAGATCCAGCCCGAATTAGACGCGATCAGACCGATGACGGCTGTCTTCGACCAGAAATACGTCAAGCGCCTGAATGGTCCGAATGTCAAAACCGGAAAGACTAAAATGGATTTGGCCGACCAACTCCGCAAGGATATTCAAAATTTCAAATCTTCTAACAAATTAGACCGTTTAGTGATGATTTGGTGCGGATCGACTGAAATATTCATCAAGCCGGC
>JBBIRG010000423.1:0-2470 GCA_037441945.1 Bacteroidota bacterium
AAAAACTGGATTTTACTTTTACGACAACCGGAACTCTTCTGGCGAATGAAGAGATCGAACTTCGCAATGAAGTATCTGGAAAAATCACGGGCATTTATTTCGCCGAAGGTTCGTGGGCGCAAAAAGGCGATCTTTTGGTCAAGATCAATGACCAGGATCTTCAAGCGCAGAAAAAGAAAATTCTCTCCCAGATTGAACTCGCGCGGGATGAGGAACAGAGGAAAAAGGCTCTTTTTGACCAGCGGCTGGCCAGCAAGGAAGAATATGATATTTCAGCCAATAAACTGAAAGTCCTGGAAGCTGAAAAAGACCTGATCCTCGCGCAAATAGCCAAGACGGAAATTATCGCGCCGTTCAGCGGGCGAATCGGGCTGCGCTCCGTCAGTCCCGGCGCCTACGTTTCGGTCAATACTCCTATTGCATCGCTGCAGCAGACGGATCCGATCAAAATCGAATTTATGATCCCCGACCGTTATCACGCCATGCTGAAAAACGGGACGCCCGTCCGGTTCCGGATTTCAGGCGATGAGAACGAATACAACGCCGCGGTTTACGCGATGGACTCCCGGGTTGATCATTCGACTCGAACTATGCGCGTCCGCGCTCGAAAAGCCAATCCGGGTTTTCTTCTAAAGCCTGGAACGCTGGCAAAAATAGACATCAAACTCGAAACCATTCCCCGCGCGCTGATGATTCCCGCTGAAGCGCTCATACCCGAACTCAGCGGACAGAAAATTTTCCGCTTCGCCGCCGGCGTCGTTAGGTCGAATAAAGTTCAGACCGGCCTCAGAACGGAAACTGAAATCCAGATTACGGATGGTATTGCTCCCGGCGATACCGTAATAACCAGCGGACTTCTTCAGATCCGTGAAGGATCGCGCGTTAACCTGAAATCATTACAATAAATATTTTATGTCCGTATTTTCTTCTAAATTCATTGAACGGCCGGTGCTGGCCACGGTGTTGTCCATCGGGATTATTCTATTCGGCCTGATCGGTTTTTCGTTCCTCGGTATCCGCGAGTATCCCAGCGTCGATCCGCCGGTAGTAACCGTTTCCACGATTTATGCCGGCGCCAATGCGGACGTCATTGAATCACAGATCACCGAACCGCTGGAGGAAAGCATCAACGGGATAGCCGGTATCCGGACGCTGTCCTCAGTCAGCCGCGACGGCGCCAGTTCGATCAGCGTAGAATTTGAGATCGGTTCGGACATGGAGGGCGCCGCCAACGACGTCCGCGACCGCGTCTCGCGCGCTATCCGAAGCCTCCCGCCGGACGTGGATCCGCCGGTTGTGATTAAATCCGACGCGGACGCCAACCCGATCTTTTCGCTGACCGTACAAAGTTCCAAACGCAGCCTGCTCGAATTATCCGATATCGCTAATAACGTTTTCAAGGAACGGCTGCAAACGATTCCCGGCGTCAGCGAAATCCGCATCTGGGGCGAAAAAAAATATTCCATTAAACTGCTGATCGATCCGCTTAAACTAGCCGGTTATGGGCTAACCGCTTCGGATATCCGCACCGCCCTGCAGCGAGAGAACATCGAACTGCCGTCAGGGCGCATCGAGGGCTACCGGGGCGAACTCTCGATCCGGACATTCGGACGCATGAACACGTCGGATGAATATAACGAACTGATTATCCGCGAAACCGGAAATACTGTGATCAAGCTCAAAGACATAGGCCGCGCGGAAATGCTTCCGGAAAACGAAAGAACCCTGCTCCGGGGAAACGCCGGATTTCCGCAGGTCGGCGTCGCACTCACGCCTCAGCCCGGAGCCAATCATATCGATATCGTCGACCAGGCCGTGGAGCGGATAGAACAGATCAAAAAAGACATCCCGGATGATATCCAGCTAGGCATCGCCCTGAATACGACCAAATCCATACGCCGGGCGATTTCCGAAGTCCAGGAAACCGTGCTGATAGCATTCGGGCTTGTCGTGCTGGTCATATTCGTTTTCCTGCGTCATTGGCGGACCACGATGATTCCGATTCTCGCAATTCCCATTTCGCTGATCGGCTCGTTTTTTGTCATGTATCTCTTCGGCTATTCAATTAACATCCTGACCCTGCTCAGCATTGTCCTTGCTACGGGACTTGTTGTGGACGACGCGATCGTGGTCATGGAAAATATTTACAGCAAGATCGAAAAAGGGATTCCGCCGCTGCAGGCGGGACACGAAGGCATCGTGGAAATCTTTTTTGCCGTAATCTCAACAACCGTTACGCTGACCGCGGTGTTCCTTCCGATCATTTTCCTTCAGGGGCTTACCGGAAAATTGTTCCAGGAATTCGGCGTTGTCATGGCCGGCGCGGTCATCATTTCATCGGTCGTTTCCCTTACCCTGACGCCGATGCTGAGCACGAACTGGCTGCGGAAAGAGACGCATTCCAAACGCTTATTCAATTATTCTGAAAGGCTGTTTAACCGCCTCGCGGAGGGATACCGTTCCAGCCTGG
>JBBIRG010000424.1:0-2470 GCA_037441945.1 Bacteroidota bacterium
TTTGAAAATGTAACTCAACATAAGTTTGAAAGGTAATTTTTAGAGGTGTCCTTATGAATTTTCGTCTTTCATGACCGTTCAACGAAATTTGTACGCCGATACTGAATTCATCAAATCCACAATTCATTTTAAGGCACATTGTCAACCCGGCTTTCCAAAATATCCTGCAGGGATACGGGCAGAACGGACAGTAAATCAAAACCGGTTGATTGTTCAATGTCATCCACGGAGACACGGTAGGTTTTCCAGTCGCCGTAGGATATGTTTTTCTGATTCGGCATGACGACGCCGATCACGCGGGTATTTGCGTTGACTCCTCGCGCGCCTAATCCCGGCGCGTCAACAACGACGATTATTTTCCATGTATACGTCGGTATACTCACGCGGCCGGATGAAATGGTTCCGTCCGATCCGAATCCGCCGGAGACGATGTACAATTCTTTTCCCTGTCCGGCGAGCGAACGGCAGTAGCTTTCCAGGTCAGCCCAGGGGCCCTGGTTGTTGCCGGGCGCCTGCGGGATCATGTTCGTCATGACGAACGTAGCCGAGTTATCGGCGATGGTCAGCGTTCGGTCGCCTGATGGACACATATGCCCGCGGTCGTAACCCGAACCGCTGTATTCGTTTTGGTTGACTATTTTCCAGCCGGCGGGAAGATCGGGATCGGCGCGGAAATCGTCCTGCCGTTTAACCGAACCAAGCCAGGAACTGTTCAACTGCCAGCTGACCCAATTGCAGGTTCCGAGCGAGTTGTTGTACGACAGCGCGTACTGCGGCTTGACCATCAGGTAATTATTCGGCTGGCTTACGGAAGCAACCGCGTTATTCGGATTGCCCATGACCATGTGAGCGCTGACTACTCCGGTTGCCGTATCCGACAGCATGACCGTCAATAAGTACGACTGCTTTGCGTCATACGAGCCATTTACGCCCCAGACTTTGACGTAGTAATTATAACCTCCGCTGAGCGTCGTATCGATCCATTCCGTTTGGCCCGCGGGTTTTGAAGACCGCTTCAGCGCTGCGAGCGAAGGACCGATCAGGTCAACGTCGTAATTCCGCAGGGCAGGGACAGACAGCGATATCGTGATGATCTGAATTGAATCAATACGGATTTTGTAATAATCCGTATCAGCCGGAGTTTCAATAAAAGCTTTGACCGTCGCGGGCGTGGATTCAATTCGTTCGGCGGTTTGCGGCGTATCGTTGCCGTCAGGCGAATTGTCGGGCTCGATGAGTTCCGCGCATGCCGGCGCCAAGAGAAAAATTGCGGCTACTAAAAATCTTAGACATTTCATTTTTACAGAAACCTTTAAAATGTTATCAATTCGGGAAATACACTATTCAAAAAAATGATCAGCAGGGAAAAAACAAATCCGGCTACTTTCAGCCGGTTCCTGTAAAACGGGATCAGCAGCCACATCCGGACCGGAATATAAACAAGCCAGATAAAAAGCGCCGAATAAATAATTTTTAGGAACATCAGAGGTTCCGTTTCAGCATGGTATATCCCGGTCAGTTCGCGCGTTAATTCAAGGCAGAGCCAGTCGCCGAGATTTTTGAACGCGATATCGGTAAAAGCGAAAACGGCGATAAATCCCATATTCAGCGCAAACCACCGCAACATCGTCAGCGGGTGCGAATGTTTCGCCGTCTCGGGGTTGCTGTCCGTTCCCATCGATCGGCCAATCAGCAAAGGCGCCGCCGGCAGAAGCAGGAACACGATCAGAATGAAGTCTCCGTCTCCGGTGTAGTTTCCGGCTTCGGAAACGAAATAAATAAACAATCCGAAGGGTATATAAATGAAAGCGAAAACGTGACCGAGCTTCAACCAGAAAAGCAGGTTCGGGATTTTATAGTTCAGCACCTGATGGGCAACCTGAAACGTACGCGTCCGGTGCAGCGACAGGATCAGCCAGGCGTACAAGCAGAAAACAACGCTTTGTAGAACCAGGAGTCCTTCCGCGTGCTCGCCTGTGTATAGCTGCCTGAAAAGCGTCACGGCTGCAACATCCGCCGCAATGAAAAGAGCGTCTGTAATGAAGGGGTATGATTCGCCTGCAGTCTGCCGTTCCAAACCGGTGAGGGGCTGATTTTCCATAGGATGGGGGCTTTTGTTCAAATCTTTACGGGTGATGAAGGCATGTCCCGCATTTTATTATTAATGTGATTGTATGATTTTCTTCGATCAATTTCAAACAGGAATTGAAATTCTTGAAGAAATGATTTTTATTCTCATTCCGATCCTTTGGGTAGTTCCGGGCAGGATTAATAATTGCTTGGGATGATTGAAGTTTGTTATCGGAAAGGATTTCATCCGATTGACAGCTTACCTACGATTGACCCCAAGCGACGTCTTTTTTTGATATGGATAGTTTCGGATAGGTCTTAAAATTTCATGTACTGAGTGCGTAATGAAATATTGGAATCAGTTATAGATTTATTAAATTCATTATTCAGTACAATCTGA
>JBBIRG010000425.1:0-2460 GCA_037441945.1 Bacteroidota bacterium
ATTCATCAAACGGAATCGGGGATGGCTGTCCTTTCAACACGGCGGCTGTAAACGCTCGGATGGAGTCGGCATGCCCTTTGTCCTGCTTAGATCCTCCGAATGACCGTGTTTTCCCGTTTCGCGTCAGCCGGCAATTTTTGAAGTCATCAACAACCGCGGCGGACTGCTCGCCAAAAATTTCAATCCGCTCCTTCGGGAAAGTTTTATCCCCGATGGCAATATAACTGATGGTTCCGATCGATCCGTCGCTGAACTTGATAATAACCTGGAGATTATCGCGGTTTGTGACGTCATGCGCGTTATAGGAAATCGTTTGCCCGAAGACATTGACTGGCGCAGCGTTCAGCAGGTGTATCATCAGGTCGATAAAATGGCACACTTCGCCGATGATACGGCCGCCGCCCTGTACGGGATCCTGTATCCAGTGATTTTTCGGGATGTTCCCGGCATTAATACGGTACGTAATCATCAGAGGAGAAATTTTCCTGGAATAGAATTTTTTTACTTCCCGGATCACCGGCGAAAACCGGCGGTTGTAACCAACCATCAACATGGCGGGATGCGTTGCGTAAGTCAGTATTATGTTATCCAGTTCTTCCATCGACAACGCAAGCGGTTTTTCGACATATACGGGTTTGGATGCTTTCAGCGCCTCTATGACCATCGGCGCGTGCAGATGATGGCGGGTTGTGATGAAAATCGAATTGATTTCCGCGTGATGGATGATTTCGAGATTATCGGTAGTTGAAAATTTGAATTTGAATTTATAAGCGACATTTTTTGAGGTAACGCCCTTTGAAGTCGAAACGCCCGTTAATTCGACATCATCAAGATTTTTAAAATTCGGGAGAAGCATATTCTGAGCGAAATTCCCGGCTCCGATAAACCCGATATTCAGTTTTGCCTGCGTTGATGCGGTTACGGAAGTTGGTACGCCCGATTCGGATACTTTTGGCTCAGCGGGTTGCCGATGTCCGTAATTCAGCAATACCCCGACAATGGTCTCCGCGGAAGGGTTTTTCCCGGTTATCATTTCATACGCCTTGGTCGCATCTTCGATATTGAACCGGTGCGTAGTAACGGATTTCAGGTTGATTTTCTTCTGCGCCGCGAGATCTAAAAACGCCCGCATATTGCGGTTTTCTGTCCAGCGCACATATCCGTAAGGGTAATCAATGCCGGCTTCTTCATAGCTTGCGTCATACCGGCCGGGACCATACGACCGAGCAAACCGGATATCAATTTCTTTTTCGTAAAACGGACTTCTTGGTATGTCGGCGGGTACGGCGCCTTCAATAATGAGTTTTCCTTTGGGTCTGAGAATTTCCCCCGACAGCACAATCGGCGCGTTGTTTGTTGCCGCGGCCGTGATGATCGAGCAGTCAACGCCGTAACCGCGAGTGATGGTTTCGATATCCGTTACAGTATTGTCATTGATGGTCATGGCGTAATCCGCGCCGGCGTTTCGGGCGTTCACGCAGGCCGCTTCATTCAGATCAAGACCGATCACGCGGCAGCCGTTCGCTTTCAGTATCTGGACGGATAATATTCCCAGGAGTCCGAGCCCTATAACCGTAACGGTTTCACCGACCAACGTTTCCGCCTGCCGGATGCCTTGAAGCGCGATAGCGCCTAAAGTTGCGTAGCACGCTTCGTCAAAATCAAGTCCGTTCGGAATGCGGACGGCAAGATTCCGCGGAACAAAAACGATTTCCGCGTGCGAGGCGTAACCTTGTCCCGCGCAAGCGACATGATCGCCAACGCTGAATTCATCGACATCTTCGGCGATCGCGATGACGACGCCGGCGTTGCTGTATCCGAGCGGAACCGGAGAATCGAGTTTGTTTTTAACTAGCCGGTACGTGCTCATGAGGCCGTCGCGTTTGGCGACCTGGATGACTTTTTGTACAAGATCGGGACGGCTTTTAGCTTTTCCGACAATGCTTTTCTTGGCGGTTTCGACCGTATTGCGTTCGGTGCCGGCGCTGATAAGCGATTGCATCGTGCGGACAAGAATTCCGCCAGGCTGTATCGCAGGCGGAGCAACGTCTTCGACAAGAAGCTCGCCCGTATTGTATTTCTGGATGACTTGAAGCATGGTTATTTTCCGTCTATAAAGGTTCTGAACCACATCTCAAGCGTGAGTAATTGCCAGATGTGATTGCTGTTGTATTCTTTTCCGCTGGATTCGTCTTTGAGTAATTTATGAATGCTGGAATATTCAAAAAGCCCTCGCTGTTTGATGCTGGATTCGGATAAAACCTCGTCGATCAAAGGCTTGAGGTCGTTGACAATCCATGACCGTATCGGGGCGCCGAATCCGGCTTTCTTCCGCCAGATGATTTTTTCCGGGACAATTCCTTTCATGGCTTTTTTGAATATGTATTTTCTTGTCAATTTATTTAATTTGAAATCCGGGGGCACGGATGCCATTAGTTCAACGAGTCGATAATCGAGCAA
>JBBIRG010000426.1:0-277 GCA_037441945.1 Bacteroidota bacterium
GAAAAAAGAAGCGCGACAAACACAAAAATATTTTTTATCCAGTGCAAAGGACGCAGGCTTTGGAATGCCGCTATGAACCGATTTTCCGAACGAATATATTGACTGACATCCGACTGAATTGTTCGGGTTATTTCAGTATGTTTCATCTGAGTCATAATGCTTCCAGCACGGCAAGTGCCGTTTGAAAATTATTGAACGGCGGTATCAGATAAATACCATCCACCATAGATCTGGATTCGGCAAGAAATTCTTTTGCAATATCAACGCCTGTTTCCTG
>JBBIRG010000426.1:301-2434 GCA_037441945.1 Bacteroidota bacterium
CTAGCGCCATGCGATTACGGATTGATTCCGGAATGGTAATATCCGGGATTTCATGGTGCATGAAACTCGCGTGCTTCGCGTTTTTCAGGGGCAGGACGCCGAGCATCACCGGGATGCGTCCGTGAAATTGATTGATGAAACGTTCCAGCGCGCGTATATCGTAAAGGATCTGCGTCATAGCGAGGTTCGCGCCCGCGTCCAATTTTTGCTCAAACCGGTCATATTCCTTTGACAGATCAACGGCGGTCGGATTGACGGCGCAGGCTATGAACAGTTCGGTTTTCGATCCGATGGATTTACCCGCGAGATCGACTCCGCCGTTCAGGTTGGAAATCAGCTTGATCAGTCCGATCGAATCGATATCGAACACGCCGGTCGCGTCCGGATAATCTCCCACGACGGGCGGATCGCCTGTAATGCAAAGCACATTGCGAATCCCCAGCATATAAGCGCTCATCAGTTCGGACTGCAACGCGAGAACATTCCTGTCGCGGCAGGATATATGCAGGATAGTTTCGATCTGCGCCGACTGGCGGATCATGTTGGCCATCGCCAGCGGCGTCATGCCGGCCTTGGCCAGCGGATTATCGGCGATATTGATCGCGTCCACGCAGTTCTGCTGACAGCGGATCACACCCTCTATGATTTTTTCATAATGCATGCCGCGCGGTGGATCAACTTCCACGCTTACCACGAAACGCCCCTCGGATAATTTCTGCTTAAGCGTGGAATGAACGGGATTGGGAACATATTCGTCCGCAAGGTCGGCGTCATCGTCATCGGAAACGATTATCGGCAATTCGGATTTTGTGTCCGGCGTTTTCTGCATATAACGGTCAACAGCCTTCCGGATCATCCGGATATGGTCGGGCGTTGTCCCGCAGCATCCTCCTATGATGCGCGCGCCGTTTTTCATGAACAACCCGGCGTAGTCGCCGAAATATTCGGGCGAAGCAAGATAAATATACCTGCCCCCGAGGTACCGGGGCATGCCGGCGTTCGGCTGGACCGCGTATGAACCGGAATGGCGACGGTTCATTTTTTCGAGAACATCTAAAAGCACCTGCGGACCGACCGAACAGTTCGCCCCGACCGCAACAACCAAAGGCTCTTCAAACAGCCTGACAATCTCCTGCGGCTTGTTGCCCATCAGAGTTTTGCCGTCTTCGGTAAAGCTCATCTGGATCACGATGGGCAGACCGGATTCCTGCTTCACAGCTTCGACGGCTATGCGCAGTTCATGCAGGTCGGAAAACGTTTCCAGCATGATGAGGTCGGTTCCCTGATCCGACAGTATGCGGATCTGCTCGCGGTACCATGCCAGGGCGTCCGTTTCGCCGATGCGTCCGATCGGTTCAATCGGCTTGCCGAGCGGGCCTACGGATGCCGCTACAAAAATCTTCCGTTGAAGTTTTTCCTCAAACGCTTCCGCCGCCTCTTTCGCGATTCTTACACCCGCGGAGTTAATAGCCGCGATCTTATCCTCCAGGCCATGCTGGCGCAAACGGAACCGGTTTCCTCCGAACGTGTTCGTCTCGATGATATCAGCCCCGGCTTCGATGTAAGCCGCGTGGATGCCGCTGACCAGTTCCGGGTGGGTCAGGTTAACCTCGTCGAACCCGCGGTCGAAAGCAATGCCGCGCTCGTACAGTAGCGTCCCCATCGCGCCGTCGCAGACAAGAATTTGTGTTTTGATTTGTTCGTTGAAATTATTCATCGTCAATCGTACCGGTTTTTGTTCGATCGGGGTCTTCAGACCGTTTTAAACATTATACGCCTGAATTGCCTGTGCAGGCAAATAAACATTTTCTTTGGTAAAATCAAGGGCTTATCTTCCATACCTTCTGTCTTACCTTTTGCTTTTAATCTTTAGTTCCGGCTTGGGCTGTTTCGATGATTTTCCTGGCCAGTTCATCGGATACGCGGATCGCGTCGCGGACAGCCTCGGGCGTTGATTCGGCGATGGCTTTAAGCGAACCGAACCGTTTCAGTAACCGGCTTCGGCGGACAGGGCGTGGTGCTCACCGGGTTCATCATCGGCCGCGCCTGCGCGATCGACGCCGGCCGGCACGCCACCATGATCCAGAGCTTCGGCCCCGAGGCGCGGGGCTCCGCGTGCAGTGCCACCCTGGT
>JBBIRG010000427.1:0-2410 GCA_037441945.1 Bacteroidota bacterium
ATGCGCCCGATTGCGGATCATTCGAAGCGCCCCCCAGATCATATACGCCACGCCAAAGGCGAATAACATCCACGCCGCGATGTCGCCCCTGACGGATTCAATATCTTCCAGATGAAACAAAGCGACCCCGAATGCCACGCCGATCAGTCCAAGAACGACCTAACTCAAAACATGCCCCACTCCGCTGAGAAAAGTCACCCAAGCAGTCTTGATTTTGGTCCAGCCCTGAGCGCGGCTCATCATGATAAATGGCAGATAGTGATCCGGGCCAAACAGCGTATGAACAAATCCGATGGACGCGGACGCAATCAGTAACGCAAACATTTCTTCCGACATGAAACTATTTCCTTTTTATGTTCATTTTCGGAATTATAACGATAAAACGTTTATTTATCAATTATTTTTCCGGTGAATTATTTTATGAATTATTTTCAGGCTTCTTCGTTAATAATTAATACCGGAAGCTGAAAAATTTTTTATCAACGCACTGCGAGCCAAAATACAACGACTTTCATCGGTTTACATTACCCTCCGAGACTTTCAGAAAAAACATAAGAAATTGAAAATTATTATTGAAAGTTCGGACTGATTTATTTACATTTTGAGAAATAGTTTTTTTAGTCTTCTAAAATGAACATTGCACTAGTAACCGGAACAACAAAAGGCATTGGTTATTCGGTGGCCGAACAGCTTATGCAGAATAATTTTCTCATCCTTGCGCTTGCCCGTAACCGGGAAAGACTGGACGCCATGCAGTCTGCTTTAGGCTCGGAACGGTTAGAAACCTATACCTGCGATGTTACGGACCCCGATCAGGTCAGCCGTACGTTTGAAGACATCGGGAGGAAACACGCACGAATCGATCTGCTGATCAACAATGCCGGCGTCGGGTATTTTGAGTCTCTGCAATCCACAACCCGTGTTCACTGGGAAGATACCATCCGCACCAATCTCAGCGGTCCTTTTTACGTGACGCAGCGGTGCCTGCCATTTCTCCGGAAAAGCGAGCGGCCGCACATTATCAATATTTGTTCAACGGCGAGCCGCAAGGGATTTCCGAACTGCTCTGCTTACGCAGCTTCCAAGTTCGGACTATACGGCATGACCGAAGTTTGGCGCGAAGAACTGCGCTCCGAGGGAATCCGCGTAACAGCGGTGATCCCCGGCCCGGTCAACACTCCTTTCTGGCAATCGTTTCAACATTCTTTTGATACCGCCCGGATGATCGCGCCGGAACAAGTTGCCCGCGCCATTCTATGGATCGCCGGGCAGTCTTCCGGCAGTGTCATCGATGAAATCACGCTAAAACCGGTTACCGGCGATCTTTAATGAACAGGAATCTGAACTATGCTCCAACTCCAGCGAAATGACATGAAGCCAGAGGAAATGGAAGACAAGAAAGTGAAAGTCCTAGCGGTAGACGATGACGAGGACGGATTGTACATCCTGAGACTGATTCTCTCCAAAATGAAATACGAGGTGCACACCGCCAAGGACGGCGAGGAAGCGCTGGAAAAAGCCGACGCGCTGATTCCGGATATCATCCTGCTGGACGTGATGATGCCCAAAATCAACGGGTTTGAAGTCTGCAAACGCATCAAGAGAACTCCCGAAGGACAGTACATCCCAATCATTCTTTTGACTGCGAAAAACGAATTGGTCAGCAAAATCGAGGGACTTGAGTGCGGCGCCGACGAATACCTGACCAAGCCCTATGAAATGGGCGAACTAACGGCTCGCATCAAATCCATGCTCCGCATCAAACAACTCAACGACACGTTGCGTCACGCCAACCGCCAGCTGGAAGCGCTGTCCATCACCGATGAACTGACGAAACTATTCAACCGGCGGCATATCAATAAAAAATTAGACGATGAATTCCGCCGCGCCACGCGTTATAAACACCATTTGTCATGCCTGTTGTTAGACGCCGATCATTTCAAAAACGTAAACGACACGTACGGTCACGCGTTCGGCGATGTGGTTCTGCGTGAAATCGCGGCGATCCTTTACGATACTGCCCGCGAAGTCGACGTCTGCGGACGTTTCGGAGGCGAGGAATTCATCGCGCTTCTGCCAAGCACCGACCTGGAGCGGGCTTTTATCGTCGCCGACCGTGTGCGGAAAAAAGTCGAAGCGCACCCGTTTGAACACGAAGGAACGACTATTCACCGAACGGTCAGTATCGGCATTTCAGCGGTTCCCGACGATCTGATTAAAGACGAGTTCCAGTTGGTCGAATGGGCGGATATAGCGATGTACGCCGCGAAAACGCAAGGACGCAACCTCGTTATCAAATATTCGGACACTGAAGAATACAAAAAACTGATTTCATGAAAATTGCCGCCGAGATTACAGTCGAGGGACAAGTGCAGGGCGTCGGTTACCGGTGGTTCGCAGAACGAAGAGC
>JBBIRG010000428.1:0-2385 GCA_037441945.1 Bacteroidota bacterium
CGGCGGGTACGAGCGCGGTATCGGGTGAATAACAAATCGATGATTTATGGGAATGAAATTTCCGACCCGCGTCAAACGACCATTTGATATTCTCATTCACAAAACATAATCCGGCTCCGTATGTCCATTGTCCGCCGTTCACCCCGTTCATTCGTCCTGCACGGATTTGAAATCCAAAATACTCCCATAAATCCTTTGAATAGGAAAGTCCCCAAATCCGGCTGTTGTTTTTTGCGCGAAATGCGTTTGCGTTTTTCTGGAAACTTATTTTCACCCGCGACAAATCCTCGATAAAATACATGGATAACCGGTGGGGATTCCGCCATTTATCCGATAAATAACGATCAGCCGCTATTTCCCGGGAAAAATTACGGATATATATTTTTTTTTCAGTGGAACGGTACGACAAGGTATAATCATTCGCGGCGTCAATGCGAATGCGCACCGGACAAAACGCGGTGAAATGAGAATCGGGCAACACGGATACATCGAAGGGGAAAAACCTCATAACATGATTGGGTAAATTTCGGTACAATAATTGCGGCGCAACAGGTTCCTGGGCCGTCATAGAAACCGGGATCATCATCAACAGAAGCAGGATCGGCGTTTTGACGACAGACATTTATTTCTCCGGATGAACCGCAGGATCGACGTCCACGCGTACCTGCAGTATGCGTTTTGGGGATTTTTTTGTTACGGTGAAAGCAAACGGCGCATACAAGATCCTTTCCGCCAGATGCGGAATATGCCCCGTGCGGTTATTCAGGAAACCAGCCAATGTTTTGTAACGGTCATCTTCAGGAAGCGGCGCCGTAAAGTGCCGATTAAATTCTTCAATGCTCACCGAAGGACTGACTAAATAGCTTCCGTCTGGTTGGGATTCAAACGCGCTTTTTTCGTCGTCATATTCATCCTGGATCTGACCAACGATTTTTTCGATTATATTTTCGAGGGTAACAATGCCGCTGGTGCCCCCAAATTCGTCAATGACCACGCCAAGATGCGTTTTCAGTTGAAGCATCTCCTGCATCAAACGGCTGATGCTGGCGGCGCCTGGAACGAAATAGGCGGGACGGAGTATGGATTCCAGTTTCGTGTTTTCCGACTGACGTTCGGTCTTGAATAAATCCTTAACGTACAGAACGCCGATGATCGCGTCGATGCTGTCGCGGTAAACGGGAATGCGCGAATAACCGCTGTCGACGGCCCGTTTCCAGTTCTCTGGGAACGGATGATCGGCGTTCAGCGCGAATACTTCGGGACGCGGCGCCATGATTTCTTTGACCGAAGTTTCGGAAAAATCAAAGATATTCTCAATGAAGCGGTGCTCCGTTGCGTCGATGACGCCTCTTTTGCGCCCGTCGGCGATCATCAGGCGGAGTTCTTCTTCCGACTGCACTAGTCCGTACTCGCCTGAGGGATGGATGCCGACCGACCGGAGCATCAGGTTAGCGCTGGCGTTCAGGATGAAAATAAACGGCCGGAAAATAACGTAAAACAGCCTCAGCGGAAGGGCAACGGTAAGCGTAAACGCCCGCGGATATTTAATGGCCGCGTATTTCGGCGCCTGCTCGCCGAGTGTGATGTGCAGGAACGTGATGACCGAAAACCCCAAAAAGAAAGAAACGCCCTGTACGATTTTCGGATCCTGAACGCCAAGCCAACCGATCACAGGTTCGACAAAATGCGCCATCGCCGGCTCCCCGATCCATCCCAGCGCGATGCTCGCCATCGTGATGCCCAGCTGGGACGCCGATAAATATAGGTCAAGTCGCCCAAGCACATGCTTCGCGGTTTTCGCGCGCCGGTTGTCATCGCCGTTCAGTTCGTCAATCTGCGTTGAACGCACCTTGACAATAGCAAATTCCGCGGCGACAAAAAAACCGTTGATGAATACGAGAATAAAAACAGCGACAATATCTAAAGCCATATTCTCCTTTTAGAATGGATCATCGTATAAAAAAGCAAGAAGGCAACCGGTATCCGGTCACCTTCATGAAGATCCGTTTTCATTATAGATTATTTTCGCGTTTTCAGAAAATCGCCGATGATGCGGTCTATGTCATTGTCAGACAATCCGGTCCCGCCGTATTTTAAGGATCCGCCGGGTTCGGAAGACGAAACGGGCGCGACGCTGTCCATACCCCTGACATACGGCGATTCGTAGGAACGAATCTCAAACGCCAGACGCTTGTAATTGATTAAATGCAATGGAGTAATATTGTCAGTGGTGATCGCGCCGCCGAGCGTACCGGGCCCAAGCGTCATCGAAGGAGCGACGCCCGTCGTATAGCCAACGCCGCCAAGCGTTGACACAGTATTAACGACAATGCGGAACGCCGGTTTTTCCATCGCGAATTTCATGATGATATTATAATCCGACGA
>JBBIRG010000429.1:0-2376 GCA_037441945.1 Bacteroidota bacterium
ATGCCGTTGCCTTCGCCGGTGCGGCCGTGACAGGGAGCGCAGTAAATATCAAAACGTTCACTTCCGCGTTTCATGAGTTCACCGCTTAACAGTACCGGCGAACGGAGTAACGGGGTCCCGTCCGCGTTTAATCCCGTCCTGTACGTTTCATTGTCATAAACGGTTCCGGCGGAAACGGTTCCTTCCGAAGGCGTACGCATGGACGAACCGTCTGAGAAAAATTCGCTGGACGATTGCGCCTTATACTTCGGCATTTTGTCCATATTAGGATTAAGGTGAATGGGCGGCTGTTCGGAATAATCTCCCCGGCAGCCAAGAACCAATATCGGGAAAAATGCAACTAAAATTAAAATATGCCTTTTCATAAAGTATCTTTGTTAAAAGGAATAAGCTCTTATTCCGCCGGAATGATTTCGATTTCTCTGCCGCCGATGGATTCAAGGAAGGCGCGCCCCTGCTCTGCATCCTTTTCCGGAATTTGCAGACTGACATAAAAACCGTCGTCGGTGACCCGTGTGATGGATTTCGATTCAAACAACGGATGATAAGGTTTAGGCAAACGATTAAGCAGCAGCATGCCAAGCAAAGCCGTTGCGCCGCCGGATAATACGCCGATGGCGAAAATGGGCGGGACGAATGCCGGGTAGCTGAAAAGCGGCTTGCCGGAGATCACATGCGGATAAGCCGTCGTGCTGACCCACCAGATCAAGGCGATCATGCCGCAAACGCCCGTGAAGGCGACCGCGAAAACAATGAATCCGAGCGGCGAGCGTTTCAATCCCATCGCTGCATCCATGCCGTGAATCGGAAACGGGGAATGGCAGTCAAAATCTTTGTAATCGCTGACGCGCAGTTTTTCGGCGGCGTGAAGAAGCGCGACGGGACTTTTAAAGCCGGCGATCAGGTATTGATGTGACGTTTTATTGCTTTTCATCGTGCGTCTGTCTGGAACAGTTGGAGATGATCGGAACATGAAAGCTTTCAAAGTAACCGTCGTAATTTTACTATCTTTAGCAATGAAAGGCAATAGGAAATTATTGTCTGTTCCCATAGTCTGTTCTCATAGTCGGTTTTCATACACTGTGCGATGTCAGGTTCATTTTTAAAAAACGGATTATCTTGAAAATGAATTTGAAATATTGTAACATACCGGAAATTTGGAATCGAAAACTGAAAGGAAAGAAATGAAATACATAGGGTTAATTCTGGTGATGGCGCTGGTTCCGGTTTTTGGGCAGGATCAGTTTCCGGAGTCTATCTCCGACAACTCATTTCTTATTGAAGAGGCCTACAATCAGGAACACCGCGTCGTTCAGCATATGTTTACGTTTTCATCCACGCGTCCGGCGCATGACAATGAATTCCGTATCGCCCAGGAATGGCCGCTGTTTTCGCATGAACATCAGATCAGTTACAGTCTTCCTTACGCCTGGCTGAATAAAAACTCGGTGCGGGGCATGGGGGATGTGTCGGTGGATTACCGGTATCAGCTGTTTGAAAAAGATCGATGGGCTGCGGTTGCGCCGCGGTTATCTATGATTATTCCGACGGGAAACGATAAAAAAGAACTTGGCTCCGGGGCGCTTGGTTATCAGTTTAATCTTCCGGTCAGTAAGCGGATGCATGCGCAGTGGGTAATGCATGTCAATGCCGGCGGAACGGTCATGCCCGGCGTCAAATCGGGTACGGCAAAGAAAACATTATGGTCCGGTCATGCCGGAGCGGCCGTATACTGGCTGTGGAAGCCTAATCTGAATTTCATGCTCGAATGGCTGTCGTCGTTTGACGATGAATTTACCGCCGGCGGAAACATTAAAAACCGCGCCGTGCATATCATCAATCCCGGCGTGCGTTTTGCGCTTGAAGCCGGGCCGGTACAGATTGTACCCGGTTTATGCTTTCCCCTTCAGGTGAATGGAAAGGACAAGTCCAAGACGGCGCTTCTGTACCTTTCACTGGAACATCCTTTTTAGGATAGAAGCGGATGATGATTCAGAGGATCGAATAATGGAGAGCGTCTGACCGAAATCACGGAAAAAAATGTATCTTTATTCCCGATACGCTTTCCGCGCAAAGCCGGGAAACATCGAAAAAATTCTCTTCAAAAAAAAAGCCGCTTACAAATATTCATAGAATTCCTGTTTTATTAATTTTCCGGATAGTCTGCCGGATATGATATTTACAACTTTAATCCACAAAAAAATATACAACACAAAAACATCGTCTGCAGTAGTTTTGTAAAAAAAATAAAAAAACCGATGCCTGCGCCCTCTGGCGGTTTAACAAAATTGTTTATTAAAGCGTGTTCTTTTTAAAATTGCATTTACTAATCGTTTCATAATAGTATAGACATTACAAGGCGTATCGCGTTGTTGG
>JBBIRG010000430.1:0-2370 GCA_037441945.1 Bacteroidota bacterium
ATTCTCAGGGCCATGGGATTTGATTCCGAGGTCAACCAATGCGTCCGGACGCCCTCGGTTTGTCCTTTTAACCGGACTTGCCGCGCGCATTGTTATTTTAAGAGTCTAAACGATCACCTTATCCGGAGCCTGTCAAGAAAAACAATCGCTCATTTCATCAAACCATAATTTTTCAGTAAACGGGAGATACTATGGATCCTTTGATATTAGCCCGGCTTCAGTTTACCATGACCACCGTTTTTCACTTTTTCTTTGTTCCGTTGACGCTGGGCCTCTCGGTCATCGTCGCGGTGATGGAAACGATGTACGTCCGAACCGGGAATGAAAAGTACAAGCGGATGACGAAATTTTGGGGCAAACTGTTCCTGATCAATTTCGCGATGGGCGTAGTGACGGGCATTGTGCAGGAATTCCAGTTCGGTATGAACTGGTCGGATTATTCGCGATTTGTCGGCGATATATTCGGCGTCCCGCTGGCGATTGAAGCGCTTATGTCTTTTTTTCTGGAATCGACGTTTATTGGCGTCTGGATTTTCGGGTGGGATAAACTATCCAAGGGCCTGCATGCCGTGGTGATGTGGTTAGTGGCTATCGGATCCAATTTATCGGCGCTGTGGATTCTCATTGCCAATTCATTCATGCATCAGCCGGTCGGTTTTACGCTGGCGAACGGCCGCGCGGAAATGACGGATTTCTGGGCGGTGATGTTCAATCCGCATGTCGGCGTTCAGTTTCCTCATGTGTTTTTCGCGGGATTAACTACCGCCGCTTTTTTCATGATCGGGATCAGCCTGTATCATCTCTTCCGCAAAAGCGCCGATCAGGAAGTTTACCGGAGTTCGTTCAAAATCGGTTCGCTGTTTGCCGTGATCGGCATCGTGTTCGTGATTCTGGTGGGACACAATCAGGCGCAGTACATGATGAAAATCCAGCCGATGAAGATGGCCGCAGCCGAAGCGCTGTGGGAAAGCGAAGACCCGGCGGCGATGTCGCTCTTTACCTGGGGCGACGAGAAAAACAGAAGGGACGTCTGGTCTATCCGCGTTCCGGGACTTCTGAGTTTTTTAGCGTATAATAAATTTACCGGTAAAGTGGACGGTATCCGCGAACTGCAGGAGGAAGCGGTTGCGAAGCACGGGACGGGCGATTACGTTCCTCCGGTGGCCGTGTCGTACTGGACATTCCGTATCATGGCGGGCGCGGGATTCGTCATGCTGGCATTGTCCGTGATCTGGCTGATCCGTTCCATGCGCAACCGGCTTGACTTCGGCAGACGCTGGTACTGGATCGGGCTGGGAGCGGTTATCCTGCCGTATCTGGCTAACACCACCGGCTGGATTTTTACCGAAGTCGCCCGTCAGCCGTGGGTGGTATTTGGCGTGCTGAAAACCGAGCACGGCGTTTCGCCCGGCGTTACCGGCGCGGAAGTGCTGACTACGCTGATCCTGTTTACGGCGGTTTACGGCGCGCTGATGATTGCTGATATTTATCTGCTCCGGAAGTACGCCGTGGCCGGAACCGTTCACCTGTCAAAGCAAGAATCGTAGGAGGCTGTCATGGATCTCAATATTTTATGGTTTATTCTGATTGCCGTTTTATTCATCGGATTTTTCTTTCTGGAGGGATTCGACTACGGCGTGGGCATTCTGCTGCCCTTCCTTGGAAAAGACGACCTGACGCGGCGCCGCGTGATCAATACGATCGGGCCGTTCTGGGACGGCAATGAAGTCTGGCTTATTACCGCGGGCGGCGCGATATTCGCCGCGTTTCCGCACTGGTACGCGACGCTCTTCAGCGGATTTTATCTCGCGCTGGCGCTCCTGCTTATGGCGCTGATTGTCCGCGGCGTGGCGTTCGAATTCCGCAGCAAGGACGAAAACCCGAAATGGCGCGCTTTCTGGGACTGGATGATATTCACGGGCAGTTTCATCCCTGCGTTACTATGGGGCGTCGCGTTTGCCAATATCATTCAGGGCGTTCCGATCGACGCGTCAAAGGAGTACGCAGGCGGCTTTTTCAATCTTCTGAATCCGTTCGCGCTTCTGGGCGGAATGGCAACCCTCATTATGTTCATGCTGCACGGCGCGGTTTTCCTGAACCTGAAAACCGATCTCCGTGAACGCTCGCGCGTAGCAGCTTACCGGCTGTGGATTCCAGCGATGTCCGTCGTTTTCGGTTATGTCATCGCGAGTTATTTCGCGACGGATATTTTTACGCGTACGGGCATCAATCCGGGATTCAGTCCCGTCATTGCCGCCGCCGCTCTGATTTCGGTGGGCTGGCTTCTGAAAAGGGATTTCGGAGGATGGGCGTTTATCATGACCGCGCTGACGATCGTTTTTTCAACCATCACGATATTCGCGGGACTTT
>JBBIRG010000431.1:0-2356 GCA_037441945.1 Bacteroidota bacterium
TTCAACGAAAAACTGGTTCGGCGCGGCTAGTATCAGTTTATTCCCTTCGATTCCAAGAGCTTGAATGGGATTGAACCACGTGCGGAAAGAAGCGCCGGGTATCTGTGTGCGAATCAGTTCGCAACACTGGTTCCAGACCGCCTTCGCCCGAATCGTGTTCTCGTCATTCACGGCAAGCTTGTCCTTGGAAGCATTATCAGTAAGATTGTCGGCGTATCGGATGACTGTGGCGCTTTCCATGCTTTGACGCGTTCCCTCGTAAATCTTGTCAGTAATCCAAGTCAATTCTTTGTTTCTTAAAAGTTATTAACAAAATACTTACTAAACAACCTTGTTTTTTCAAAAACAAATAAACGGCAAATTAAAAATAAGCAATATCACTATTTACCTGTATCATATTGAAATACAACAACTTGTGTTTTTTGTTTTCATTGGTTTTAAATTATTTGATTGTTGATAATTATAGATTTAATAGTTGTTGTTTAATTTTTAACATTTTATTCACACGGGTTATCAAACAACATTCTTCGTCTAATTTATTAATCAAGCAATGAATGTCAAGCAATTTATTAGAATGAATTTTTTAATCGGAATAATTTATTAATTATCATAATCTTAATCAGGAGTTTTTTTTTTGTCGTAAATAAGTCCAATCTCAAACCACTCATAAGAAAATCATAAAATATTGTTAATTAATAACTAAAAATGGAAAAAAAATTATAAAAAAGAAGGAAAAAGCAGTTAAGGAAGAAAACGTTTTTTTATGTTCGGTTCAGGAATCCTTCAGTTTTCTTTTCCGCCAAACCAGGAATAACGACGGGCGGAAATTAAACCGTAAAAAAAATCGTAAATGAATACAAGTAACAGAAAAAAGACGATCAGTCAAGCGAAAATTTTCCGCGTCCGGATCAGAATGGCGCTCGTCGGGTTGAGATCCTTTATCAAAAGAAAAGAGTTGTTCCTTGAAAAGCGCTTTCATTTAAACAGGTACAGCAGTTCAAACCGTTCGGAAAGCAGCAATACTCTCAGCAACTGGCAGGTTGGCGCTAAAGAGTCAGATTTTGGGCGTGGCCGGTAATTTCGAAATTCAGGTGGAAGACCTGTATCTTTTGTGGGGCGCCTGCGATGAATGGCAAATCCCCCTTAAACAGAAAAAAATCCTCCTCATGTCCCGCATTTTTTATTGTAACACATCATTCATCGGAACGGGGCTTTAAGAATTATCAGTAGAATTTTTTACAAACAGACGCTGAATCGCAATTGTCCGCCTTTGAGGTCAGATGTCGGTTGCAGAGCGATTTTCAGGTCTTTTTTTATTTTTTCATTATAAGATTTTACGGCAAACTGCGCTCCGACGACATCTGTTAAATAAGCGCCCATAACCATTGCTAATCCTAATGCCGGCGAATCACCCTGATCGATACTGTTAAAAAGCATTACATATCCCCCGATCCCGACGCCGCATATAAGCAGACCGCGGGTATACGACTTCGCATAAAAGTGCCCGGCTCCGTAATTTCCTAATAAAAAGGAAAGCCCAAGCGCTGTTCCAGAAGATTTCTTTTTCATGTCATATAATTCATAGCGGACTTTGATTTCATCCTGCGACATGCCCGAACTTACGGCGGTTTTGCCGCTTTTACCCTGAAGCAGTTTCGCGTTGATGATCAGTTTCTCGTCTTTTCTGGGCTTGACTTCCTGAAACCAGTCCTGATAATTTTCCGCTTTCACAAAAATTTTCACAGGCGTGTCTTTTGCGAAAGTAAGCGTTACGGGCGTTGTGCCCCGGAGTTCGTCCCCGACATAAATCGACGCGCCTTCAGGGTCGGAGGTTACATACACTTCATAAGTTTTGGCGACGCTTTCTCTGACGGACAGACCGATCGTTTTCCTCGCCAGTTTGATGACAACCGCGTCGATATCCTCGATCGCGCCGACATGGCTTTCGTTTTCAATTTTATCGATTTTTCCCGTCGACACGTCGACGAGTTGTATATTGATAATCGTTTTTTTACCCAGCATGCCCAGGTCGCCGAACAGCATTTTCTCCACGCCCAGCAATTGCCCGACCTGAACGGCGCATTCTTTACTGTTGCAATGATCGCTCATGCTGAAATTCTGTTCACGGAGTATGGATTCCATGTTGCCGCGGTCGAGAATGTCATAGGTTTCCGATTTGACAAATTCCTGTCGGATAAGGTTGGAAAGCACCGGCGCGATATTGGCCGGTAATCCCTCGCCGACAGTCAAATCAATCAAGGCAACCGTCGTTTTCTTTTGTGCAAATGCTGAACTGCACAATAAAATTAACAGAATTACCATTCTCATAAATGCTCCCATAAAACGTTCGATGTAT
>JBBIRG010000432.1:0-2324 GCA_037441945.1 Bacteroidota bacterium
GGTACCGTTGAGACATTTCATTTTCCTCCGGTATTATTACCGGAAACACCGGTGAATTGCATCGGTGATGTTTATGACAATCCGGATGCGGAACGGGACGGAACGTCACTTACTGAAGCAGTCCGGAGATGGTTTGCGGCCGGCGGCAAGCTGGAAAAGGGTTTACCGGGTTATGAGTTGCGCAAGGAGCAGGCGGCGCTTTCCTCCGAAATAACTAGCGCCTTTTCCGGTTCGGCTTTTTTGCTTGCGGAAGCCGGCACGGGCACCGGAAAATCGCTGGCGTATCTGGTTCCGGCGTATGAGTTTGCAACCGGTACCGGCAACGGAGGGGAAAATGTCGTGATCAGTACGCACACAAAGAATCTGCAGGATCAGCTTTTTTATAAAGATCTGCCGCTTCTGCAGAAGCTTGCAAAACGTCCGTTCCGCGCAGCGTTGCTGAAAGGCCGCGCGAATTATCTTTGCCTCCACCGTTGGCAACAGGTACTTTCGGAACCGACCTACCATCTTTCCCCGGCGGAAAGAGACGCCGTTCTGCCCCTGCTGTTCTGGCAGTTGCTGACTTCAACAGGCGATATCAGCGAATGCGCATCCTCCCCAGAGGGATTCAGCCGTTTCATCTGGGACAAAATACATTCTGACAGCCGGTTCTGCATGAACCAGCAGTGCCGGTTCTTCGACCGTTGTTACGTTAAAAAAATCCGCGATCACGCGAAAAAATCTCATTTAACCGTTATCAATCATTCCCTGCTGTTTTCCGATATCAACACCGATCATTCCATACTCGGATCGTACGAACGGCTGGTGATCGACGAGGCACATCAGTTAGAGAAAGTCGCGCAACAATACCTTGGCATAGAATTCACACTGTGGGGAATCAAAGGATTTCTCGGCCATTTGTATGAACGCGACCGTTTTGAAACGGGTTTGTTCATTCAACTGCGGGCCGCGGCCAAGAAGGCGAAACTTGCATCACCCCAGCGCAAACGGATTGACGAACTGATCGATATTGCGACGGAAGCGTGCGTTCAGACGTGGATTCAGGCACAGTCGTGGTTTCAGCAGGCAACCGTCATCCTATCGTCCGGATACAGAGAACAAGGAACAAAAAATAACACCTATGCGGGCCGGAAAAAAGCGCGTTATCGCGGCAGTCAGAAATCGTGGCAGAAACTGGCGGAAGCGGACGAACTGTGGACGGAACCGGCTGAAAATCTTCTGCTGTCCCTGAAAAACATTGCGGCGCTTTTTCAGTCCGCTTTCATGAAAGAAATTGACTGGCAGGCGGATTTTCCGAACCAGGTCAAATCCCGGATTGAGGAACTTGAGGAATTTCTGGCGAATTTCCGTGAGCTGATGAAAGCGGATTCGGAAGATTTCGTATACTGGTACGAGCTTCCGCAAAGCGAGCGGTCGTATGACGTGCGGTTTTACGGCGTTCCGCTGAATATCGCAGACCGGCTCAGGGAAGTCCTGTACGGGCGGCTGCGGACCTGCGTCCTTTCTTCCGCGACGCTGTCGGTCGCCGGAAAATTCGATTATTACAGCAGCCGAGTGGGGCTAAACGGCGAAATGTCGGAACGTGTAATATCCTACGCGGCGGGTTCGCCGTTTGATTTCAGGTCGCAATGCCGGCTTCTCATTCCCTCGTTCATGCCCGATCCTTCGGATGCATCCTTTGCAGAATCCGCCGCAGCGCTGATACAAAAGATTGCCGTAACCTTTCGGAAAGGAACGCTGAGCCTTTTTACCTCCTATGCCGTGATGAAGCAGTGTCATGAATATCTTGTTCAGCCGCTGAAAGAACAGGGAATCGCACTGCTTATGCAGGGTCAGGACAGCTCGCGAACCGCGCTGACGAGCCGTTTCCGGCAGGATATTTCATCGGTGCTGCTGGGAACCGACAGTTTCTGGGAAGGCGTTGACGTTCCCGGTGAAGCGCTGGAAATCCTGATCATCACGAAACTGCCGTTTGAGGTTCCGTCCGATCCGTTAGTCGCCGCGAAAATGGAACGCGTGGATCAGGCCGGAGGCAATTCGTTTTATGATTATTCATTGCCCGAAGCGGTGATTCGTTTCCGCCAGGGTTTCGGACGGCTGATCCGCCATAAGAATGACCGGGGAGTTGTCCTTATTCTAGATAACCGGCTGATCAGTAAATCATACGGAAAATGGTTTCTCAAATCCCTTCCGGTTGAAAGCTCAGTCGTCAAACAGGAATCAAAATTGATCGAAGATATAAGCTCGTTTTTTATGTCAGATCAGACGGTCAGCCATTGAAACAGGTAATACCACCCGGTCAACGTGAATATCGAAAGAGGAAT
>JBBIRG010000433.1:0-2318 GCA_037441945.1 Bacteroidota bacterium
CCGTTGACAAACTTACCAATATGTACATCCAAAAAATCATAGCTGGGGTGCAAGGATTCGAACCTCGGAATGGCGGGACCAAAACCCGCTGCCTTACCGCTTGGCTACACCCCAGAATTTTTCAAACTCTTCTCCGCTGCCTTATCCCGATTGCCGCGACTGCGTCGCGTATCGGGACTACACCCCAGTATATTTCAAACTCTTTTCCGTCGCCTTATCCCGATTGCCGCGACTGCGTCGCGTATCGGGACTACAATTTTGAAGCAAAATCATTTTTTAAATGACTCGTATTCTTTGAAGCGCAGATAAGAAAGGTCTTATCGGCAATGATTGAATTCAGTCTACTATTCAAACCGCGTAACAGCAACGTAATAATCTTTCAAAGCAACTAATTCTTCCTTTAATACCGTATCTTTCGGGAAAACCGCAAAAACGGTAGAACCGCTTCCGGACATATGAACCAGAATCGGCGAAAAAGAGTTCAGATATTCATATAAGCTTTTAATTTCTTCATATTCTGAAAAAACAAGAGTTTCAAACATATTGTCAAAGAACATTGGTCTTTTTATAGTAGCTTTATATATAATGTTTTTTTCATTTTTTGTCAAGTTTAAACTTTTTATGTCGTTTTTATAGGAAAATTCATGTTTTCTGAAATTCTGATATGCCCACGCCGTCGAAATTTCGATGTTGGGATATACGATCAGTACTTTTTCTTCCAGAGGCCATTGAAAGTATTCCAGGATTTCCCCTCGCCCCTGGCCATAAGCGGTATTGCCATATCCCAGAAGAAACCCGGTAAAAAAGGGCACGTCAGATCCCAACTGGGCCGCCAACTTCATCAACCGGTTTTCCGAAAGACCGGTCTGCAATAAACGGTTATACGCGACCAAAACCCCCGCGCCGTCGCTGCTGCCTCCGCCTAATCCGGCGCCCACCGGTATATGCTTGGTAATGAAAATATCTACGCCATCCGCGCAACCGGACTCCCGTTGAATCAACCGGATAGCTTTTACACATATGTTATTATCGTCCAGCGGAATATTTTTTGCGGCCGAGATAATTTTTATGTCAGCCGAATTGTTTCTTTTCAGAGTCAGTTCATCATGAAGACCAATCATTTTAAAGGTTGTTTCGATATTATGATAACCATCCGGGCGTTTATCGAGGATATGAAGCCCTAAATTGATTTTGGCGTGACATTTGATTTTTAACTCTTCCATGGAAGAACTCTGTTTATACAATGGTGTTCTGATTAAATTTATATAAAAAAATCCTAATTCAAATAAAAATCATTGCATATTATAGCGCACTCGATTACTATTCCGTTTGGCTTTTTGTATAGAAAATAAAATTGCAGAAAAAAAACGTGATATGAAATATCCCAATTTCCCATATGATGAATTGCTGAAAACGTTTGACCGAAAGATTTATCAGCGAGCAAAAAGTATCGTACACTCCGGCGGAGTTCTTATTGATGAAGAATTTTCAAAAGAATCGTTTATCGGCGCAGAAGTACGGAGCCAGAGCCGTGATGTTTATTATAACGTAGAAATAGCCAATTACAAAGACAACGATGGCATTGAAATATTCTGCGACTGCCCCTATGGCGAGGGTTGTAAACATGCCGCTGCGGTTTTGATTTTTATGAAAAAACAGAATGAAAAACAATCGCCCGCTCCACTAACGGATACGGCTAAACCAAATTTACAACTAACCGTCGTCCCCCCAAAAATAAATTTGACAAAACCCTCAAGGAGCGCAGAAACCACATCAATAAAAAAACAAGACGATACGAAAGAACCATTCCGCGCGCCCATACCTGAAATAACGCTGGACTGGTTTGTTCAATACTCCGATCCAAAAAATATAAAAAAAGCCCAAGACATTCTGTGGTCTTTGTATAATACCCGGTTTCAGGAAAACAGCAAAACCGCCAGCTCTTTCTCTATCAAGAAATCGGGTAAGGAGACCATCGAGACTCTCTATCAGATCGTCAACGACGAAATTCTTGAAATCCGCTGCTCATGCGGTCAAACCGGAAATACATTCGTCTGCGAACACGCCCATGCCGGATTACTTTACATCCGGAAATATTACGGATCGAATTATTTCCTGTTTCGCGCGAAAACCGATGAACTGAAAACGCAATTACTACAGGAGTACGGCTACACCATCCGCGATTATCCTAAAAACGTATTTACTTTTTCCATCGAACGAAACAAGCTCATTCTTCAATGCAGCGATCCTTCCTACCGGAAGTTGACCGACCTGATTTCCGGTGAAACAGGACTTATGAATCCGGAACAGGGATTGGA
>JBBIRG010000434.1:0-2305 GCA_037441945.1 Bacteroidota bacterium
TGGTGGTGCGTGAACAACTTCTCGCTGAAGCCTACGCCGCCGGGATAGGTCTCGGCTATGGACGATCCGCGGAACGCCATTGAGGGCGGAACAATCCCTTTTGAATAATCTACGCCCCACCATCCGTCCGTTGGAAGTCCGTAATCGCCATCTCCCGATAAATGGCAACCAATCCGTCCGATCCCGTACCCGAGCGGCAACACCACCGCAAACGACGCCATAACCGCGCCGAACGGAAGTTTCTTCAGTCGGATGAAAATCACGACCGCAATCAGTGCAAGTATGAATCCTCCGTACCAGGTCAGCCCCGCGCCGGAAAGCAGCATATAAAAAGGGTCGTGCGCAAACCGCTGGAACGACTCGAAAAAAACAAAATACAATTTCGCACCGGCGATTCCCGACAGCGCAACCGTCAGGATCAACTGATCGGCCGTATGCGCGGGAATTCCTCGGAGTTTAAATAAATGCTTCAACGCGATGCCCGAAAAAACAAACGCCAGCGCCATCATCAGTCCGAAACTGTGAACGGGTATGCCGCCGAAAAGAGGAATTTCAAATAAGACAGGAATCATCGCCTAATCCGTCCAGTCCGATAACACGCTTTTCCAGGATACGCGGTTTCCGTGAATAAAGATATTTTCAGTAAGAAATGAACCCCAAAGTTTTTCAGGCATTTCACAAAGTTTTTTATATATCCGCTCAGCGATCGTCCGGGACACCGCCATTTCCAGCGCGCGGAAAGGACGGCTGATATACCATTCCTGGATTTTCCAGTCGGACAGCGGCGGCTCACGGAAACCAAAATAACGGCGGCAAACCTGATCCCATAATTCGTCCAGCCGCTCAAACGGTTCACGGTACATCATCATTTCAAATTCAGCTAGGCAACCGAATAAAAGACATTGTGCATTGTCATACAATTGTCTTATTCGCATCCAGTCTGCCGAAAACGGCGAATCGCCGGATATTTTTGCAAGAGTTTCATTCCTCGTTAAAATATGATAAAATATTTCCGCGGAAACATTCAGCAGAACGGGATTCACTGTTTTGAGCGAATAAAAGTCCTCGCGGATGGAGGCATAATGACAGGCGCGCCCGTATTCCCTTGCCTGATGGGCGTATACATCAAACGACGCGCCGCTGCAAATCATCATCTTTATATCCGAAGGTATGGCAACCGGTATGCACAACGCGGGAAAATCAGGCCCGGCGTCGAAAGTCTGCAACGGCAACCGGGCCGGATCCAATCCGATGCGTTCCAGCGATTCGAGTATTACCATTTGTGCCTTATCGGCGGGAAATTCAATTTGATCAAGTTCATGACTCAGTTGCGCAATAGAAAACGACAAGTCGAAAGCGTCAAAGCCCTGGTTACCGGCATGTGCGAACGTATGCCCTTCGCCTGGCAAACGGCTTACATCGAAGAGCGCCGATTCGTCCGCTTCAATCATGGATAAAGCGTATTCCGTGAAATCGGCATAACCGTAATCCCGCGCGAGCCGGTTGCGCATTCCGATCAGCATCTGCCACGCGTCACTAATATCGTCAAGACCGGGTCGCATGGACTGATAAGCCAGGCGCCGCTTTCCACGGTCGGGCTGACGGCTTATATATTGATGGATCTGGTAAACTGTAACCGTCTTTCCCGCGAACGTAATCATCCAGTTATTCAGTTTCTCCCTTATTGCCTGAACGCAATGATTATGCTCCGGATTTCCGTCAACCCTCATCTTGCGGATCTCGGATAATAAAAGCTGAATGCGCCGCATGGTTATTTCATCTTGAGGACGACGAAAATTGTAATCCAGCATATCAAATAATTCAACATTCAACATGATACCGGTCAGTTCCCGCTCAATTGCCTGAAGCGGTTCAGCCTGCCGGCGCAGATAATAATTCCATAGCGCATCCTTGTAACGGACCGCCATTTCTTCCAGCTGAATCTCAAATTCATTCAGAAACGCCTGGAAATGGATGGTTTCGTATTTGTCTGAATGAGTATTCATAGTGTTATTTTTGTATCTTAAACATATATGACTGATTCAACTTATTTAGTTGATAAGGAAGTTTACTCATAAAATCAATTCCAAAAATTGATGCGTGCCAAGCTGAATGTAGTCTTACCGAAAATCAATAGCCGGACTGAACCGGTTCAAAAAAAATAATTGATTATGAAATAGGATACACTTATAATTAAGTTTGCGTTTTATAGGATTTATGATAACTGGAGCATGAGCATGAGGATTTCGCTGAATTGGATAAAAGAATACGTTCCCATTGATCTTACTGTCGCTGAATTATCTCA
>JBBIRG010000435.1:0-2304 GCA_037441945.1 Bacteroidota bacterium
GGTGATTTTCATGGGCTATGGTGATCAGATCATGATCTATGAAGTTCCGATCACGATGATTCATGTTCTGCTCTCGACCGCTTGAGAAAATAACCCGAATAATCGGGTTAAAAACTTAAAATTCCGAGAAAATCTCCCGACATGTCAAGAAAAGTTCTCAAACGATGGTGAACCTTTCTAAAATGGCCGAGTTACCTAACTCGACCGTTCAAGTCAATTACTCCAGGTTTCGTGTAAGTTACACGGCTTCTTGAGAAAAGTTCTCGTCTCGTGGAGCTCTTTACTAAACTCTATTGACCTTCTGATCTCGGCCATTCGAGAAAATGGCTCGAACGATGGCGCTCCGAACCCGAACAAAGGAGTTACCCATCTCGATCGGTCGGGTAAATTGCTCGAAAACGCAAGAAAACGGCCCGAAAAATGATGTAAGATTATTCTGAAAGTTTCTTATTTTTAATGTCGCCAACAAAGGGCTGTGATAGATACCCAACACTTGTCTCTATTTTTTTTCGTTAATTTTGTTTCGTTCCTGACGGAACTTGATTATAGGATTCCCTTATCCAATAATTCTCAGGCCTCGAGGAGGCCTTAAGATATATAAGCATGGTGATCTATTCGCCGAAGGCGACAAAGATTTATTGAATTAAATTGTCTCTCACTTGAAATCCCGTAGGGATGAAAGATGTTAAAATTAGAATGGTTTCAATTCTTTGTCAATAAAAAAAATCATAAAATTTCAGATGTTTGTTTAAGTATTAAGGTTATTTTATAAAATTTTATGAAATCGGGAATTAATGAATCAGTCATAATGGTATTAAATGAGAATAAATAATATTTCCTTCCCCTTTTATCATCAACTTGACGCGATGGATTGCGGTCCGACTTGTTTGCGCATGATCGCGAAGTACTTCGGAAAAAGTTACTCTCTCGAATTTCTACGCGAAAAGTGCTTTATCAGCCGCGAAGGCGTATCGCTGCTTGGAATAAGCGACGCCGCGGAATATATCGGTTTCCGGACGCTCGGCGCTAAAATCGATTTTGATAAGCTTGAAAATGAAGTTCCTTTGCCCTGTATCGCTCATTGGCGCCAAAATCATTTTGTGGTGATTTACAAAATAAAAAAAAATAGAGTCTATGTCGCTGATCCCGGTCATGGATTGATTACCTACACTTAAGAAGAATTTCTGAAAGAATGGGCAAGCGCCGGAACCAATAACAATCCAGAAGGGATCATACTCGCTTTAGAACCGACCCCTGATTTTTATCATCGCGGCGACGAGTTTATATCGGATAAAACAAGCATCAGGTTTTTAATTGAGTATTTGCGTCCCTATAAAAAAATGCTCGTCCAGGTATGGATCAGTATGATCATCGGGATTATCCTGGGTTTGATTTTCCCGTTTTTAACTCAGGCCATCGTCGATTTCGGCATCAATAACCAAAACATTGGTTTTGTTTATACCGTTTTAATCGCCCAATTAATGCTGTATCTTGGCAGAACAGCCGTAGAGTTTATACGGAGTTGGATCTTTCTTCATATCGGTACGCGCATCAACATATCCATAATCTCCGATTTTCTAATCAAATTAATGAAATTACCGATTGCGTTTTTTGATACAAAAATGATCGGCGATATTTTACAACGGATCAGCGATAACCAACGTGTGCAGACTTTCCTGACTTCGACAACCCTGAATACGGTTTTTTCCCTGTTGAGCCTGGTCGTTTTCGGTTTTGTATTGCTGTTGTACAGCGCGTCCATTTTCTTTATTTTTCTTGCCGGCAGCGTTTTGTCAGTGACATGGATTGTCATATTCATGAAAAAACGCCGTAGTCTTGATTTCAAGCGCTTTGAACAAATGGCTCAGAACCAGAGTCATTTGATCCAGCTTATTCATGGAATGCAGGAAATCAAACTGAATGGCTGTGAAAAGCAAAAGCGCTGGATTTGGGAGGGCATCCAGGCCCGTATGTTCAGGGTTAATATAAAATCCTTAGCCCTAGACCAGGCTCAGGAGGGAGGAAATTCATTCATCAATGAATTAAAAAATATCTTCATTTCTTTCCTTGCGGCAAAGTTAGTCATTGACGGGGAAATTACCCTCGGAACAATGATGGCGGTTCAATATATTATCGGGCAGTTAAATACTCCCATCAGCCAATTGATTAATTTATTGCATACCGCGCAGGACGCAAAAATTAGCCTTGAACGAATGGGGGAAATTCACAATAAAGAAGATGAAGAAAAAGCCGATGAACATAAAGTCGTTATTTTTCCGGAAGATCGGAGTCTTCGGATCAATA
>JBBIRG010000436.1:0-1960 GCA_037441945.1 Bacteroidota bacterium
CAAATTCAGGAAAAAATCGTTTTCTGGGGGCATCATGCGCAAACGCGTACGAAATATATCGTTCATAATCAAAAAGAACCGATATTGGACGCGGTTAAAGTTGAAGAATTAAAATCCGATCAGGATCTGTTTTACGAACTTATCGACTTATACAAAAACGAAGTGTCGCCATTAATTCAAAAAGCAACCGATCATTATGCGTCGCATCACTGGATGGAACTGAAGCGGGATGTGCATAATTTGAAAGGCATGAGCGCAAACGTCGGAGCCCGAAAAGTCGCCGATGCCTGCAAGGAAATTGAAAATAAAATTAAAAACAATCATTTTGAAGCGATCATTTCAGACCTTGAAAATATCGTCCATCTGCTAGGGGATACGCTGATCGAATTTGAAAAGATCAAATCCGACGGGATTTATGAAATTCCTTTAGAAAAAATGATCCGGACTTTGCGGACCGAAAATGTATATCAAGCCTAATTGAAAGGATTTTCCGATGCAAATTTTAATAATTGACGATCAAGCGGTTAACGTCAAGATCCTTGATTTTTTGGTGCGGCAATCGCTGGGCGCAAGTTCAGTTAATTTCACCGAACCGGTAAAGGCGCTTGAATGGTGTAACGACAATACGCCCGATCTTGTTTTTGTCGATTATATGATGCCGGTTATGGACGGCCTTGAATTTATACGTCAGTTTCGTAAACTGAAAAATAAAGCGGATATTCCGGTTGTCATGATTACCGCAGTTGATGACCGCGATATAAAACATCAAGCTCTCAAGCTGGGCGCCAATGATTTTGTCAACAAGCCGTTTGATCAAGCGGAACTTTTGGCGCGATCTCATAATATGCTGAGTTTAAGAAAACATCAGCTCGAGATCACAAGCCGGGCAGATTGGCTGGCGTCCGAAATAAAAAAAGCGACTCAGGAAATCATCGACCGGGAAAGAGAAATAATTTTACGACTGACAAGAGCCACCGAATACCGTAGTCTCGAAACAGGAAATCATATCATCCGCGTGGCTTTATACTCTCAAATGATTGCGAAGCAATATGGGATGTCTTCTGCCGAACAGGATCTCATTATGACCGCTTCATCCATGCATGATATCGGCAAGGTGGGAACACCCGACCAGATTCTCTTCAAGGAGGGTAAACTGGATGAAAATGAATTTTCTATAATGAAAAACCATACTATTATCGGCTATGAAATCATGAAAGGAAGTTCTTCGAAATTAGTGGGAATGGCGGCGGAAATCGCTTTGGCGCATCATGAAAAATTTGACGGTTCCGGTTATCCCAACAAGCTCTTGGGCGCTGAAATACCGATATCGGCAAGAATTTGCGCCGTAAGCGACGTGTTCGATGCGTTGACTTCCGAAAGGTGCTACAAGCAGGCCTGGCCGTTAACCGATGCGATCAATAACATTCGGCTGCAATCCGGCAGCAGTTTCGATCCGGAAGTAATCAATTGTTTCATCCAGATTATGCCTGATATTTTAAATATAAAAAATCAATTTTCGGATCGTTTCGGTCCGGCTCCGGCAAAAGCATAGTACTAATTGTCATTTTTTTCATCTTTTCCGCAGAGGCGCCTCTTCAGTTATATCTCGTTATATTCGATTTGGCGCTTTTGCGGATTATGCTTTCTGCATACATTGGTCCCTCAAGTCTCATGATGAAATAGACAGGAATTTTGATAATATTGTTTGCAAAGAACGCACATATTTACCCTCCTTTACCATGGATATCATCCTTTTGGTCGATGGGCGCACAACAAGAACAGATATCATTAAAAAAAATAAATATTTTATATCGATAATGTAATGATTGAATACTTCTATCGACAGTTTCTCAAAGAAACCGATTGCCGAAATGAATTTATTTGCCCTGAATTGATGACGGTACCTGTTATAAGGATTCTTCCGATCTCGCTCAAAGGACGCGCTGACGTCCATTGCATT
>JBBIRG010000436.1:1996-2304 GCA_037441945.1 Bacteroidota bacterium
AAAAGAAAATCCGGAAAGGTCTCGAGTCAGGTTGACATTATTTTTCTTCAAATAAGGATTGATATAAACAAAATCGATCGTTTGTTGGTTGACATTGATGAATTTGAATTGCGAACTGCTCGCTATTAATATGCTGTTTTTATCTTTGACATTTTTCAGATCCGCGTCAAGATAACCGGTAATCTGTTGAATCCGCTGAAGGTCTTCGGAACCGCCGGCAACGTGGTTATATATTTCAGCAGTATTATTAAAAATATAAAAAACGCATATAAAAGCCACTCCGATGACGGTAATTGTCGTTACCAACT
>JBBIRG010000437.1:0-2292 GCA_037441945.1 Bacteroidota bacterium
CCTGGATCGCGCATTCCGGCTCTTTACCGTGGGAACAGTCGCGGAAACGGCATTGCGTAGCGATTTGCGCGATATCCTCAAAAATATCGGATAGACTTTCTTCGCCGCTCCAAAGCTGAATTTCACGTAACCCCGGCGTATCAATCAGCAGTCCCCCGCCCGGAAGAATCAACAGCTCCCGCCTGACTGTCGTATGTCTGCCTTTATCCATAAACCCGCTGACGGTCTGCGTCAGCTGAACGTCCTCGCCGATCAGCCGGTTAATAATGGTCGATTTACCTACGCCGGAAGAGCCGATAAACGCCGACGTTTCATTATCACGTAAAAAATTCTTCAGCATATCTACGCCATTCTTCAGTTTTGCCGATAAGACATGGACAGGAGTATGCGCCGATATGGATTTCAGTTCAAGCCGTTTATAATCGACGTCACTGCACAAATCCAATTTATTCAACAGAACGACGGGTTCGGTTCCACTTTCCCGGGCAAGAATCAGGTACCGCTCGATGCGGCGGAGATTGAAGTCGTGATCCAGACCGGTAACAATAAAAATCCTATCAATATTAGCCGCGAGGATTTGTTCCTCGGTTCTGACGCCCGCCGTCTTCCTCGAAAACCGGTTTTTTCGCGGCAGAATATGATGAATCATCGCGATATGATTGTCCGGAAAATATTCGGCCGCTACCCAATCGCCTACCGCCGGAAATTCGGAGCGGCTTTCCGCAAAATATCGGAAACGGCCGGTCGTCTCGGCCCAGCAGGCACCATGTTCCGTAAATAATTCATACCGTTCCTTGTGTTCAGCCGAGATCCGTCCGGGTATGAAAGACTTACCCGAATAAATATAAAATGATTTCTCGAAAAAAGGATTCCAACCTAAAGCTTGCAGGTTCATTGTAATCTCCGTTTGAAAATGATTATTAAATCCCGCACGGAGTTTTATCAATTATGCGTGTTATAAATGACAGGGATTGTAAAGTTGCAAAAAGATCAAGCCGATAAAATCTGTAAATTACTCCGTAGCGGATTAACCGGTTACTAAACGGAATATGACAGCAAGCATCAAGACTCCTTAATTCGTTAATGAAAGGTTAGAAATAAATGCTGCTATATGCAAATTAATTTTTCGATAAATAGAATATTGGTTCTTTAGTAGTTATTAATTTTCGCTAGCTATTCCAATCGCCATTGTTATTGATTTTAGGAAAAAAATTAAATATCATTACCCTACGCAAAATGTAAGCTAAAAAAGGCAATGAATGGCCATTTTAAAAAACGATGGTATTGTTTTAAAAAGTATACCATACGGCGAATCCAGTAAAATCGTTACCATACTGACAAAGGAACACGGTAAAGTGACCATGCTTGCCCGCGGAGCTAGGGACGTTAAAAGCAAGTTCGGCGGATCGCTGGAATTATTCAGCCGTATCAATATGATTTATTATGAAAAGGAAACTCGGGATATCCAATACCTTTCGGAAGCGGCGGTGATCGATCATTATTTTGAAATCCGTAACCGTCCGGAACGGCTGTTCGCCGCGATGACGGTTCTCGAAATCGCCAACCGGGCGGTACACGGCAACGAGGACAGTACGGCCGTCTACGAACTCGTCGCCCGGACGCTGACGGCGCTGGATAAAAAAGACAAACCGGTCCAGAACGCTGTGCTGTATTATCTGGCGCAGATGTCCGCCCTGCTGGGTTTCCGGATTGAAGCGGAACATTGCCCGCATTGCCCCGATATCCTGAATCACCGCCGGCATGAATTCCTCATAGAAAACGGACGTGTCATTTGCGAGGAATGTCCCGATTCGCTGCCTCAGTTCCGTTATCCGATTTCAAAAGAATCCATCGGCGTCCTGCGTCAATTGAGCCGGCCGCGCGTCAACGGGACTGAAAATTTGGTGATTTCGCCATCGGCGCGTCAGGAACTTTTTGATATCTTGTTAAATCATCTTCAATATCACGTTGAGGAAATCCGCCAGTTGAACACAACGACGTTTTTAAAGATATGAGAGCAAGATGGTTATACATTCTTCTTCTAATGACCGGCTGTGAATCCATACCGGACGAATCCGATTTCATCACCGAGGCCTATGACCGTCCCAACCAGGAAGGATGGAACTCAGAAGTGTTCGTAACGCGGGACGGCGTAATGGATATGAAACTGAAATATTCCCACATGATGCGCTGGGACAATAAACAACTGACGACGTTCAGCGGCGGCATGACGATTGACCTTTACGAAAACGGCAGCCATTCGGCGATCCTCACGGCCGACAGCGGCCTGAT
>JBBIRG010000438.1:0-2285 GCA_037441945.1 Bacteroidota bacterium
TCGGATCCAGTTTCGCGCTTCAGCCGATGATGAAATTTTCCGCTGAAACGGACGATTACCGTTCAATTATGACAGCGGGACTACTGATGAACGCGGCGTTTATAACCCTTACCGTCGGAATGGCGCTTTTGCTGGAACCGCTTCTTGTCATTTGGTTTTCTTCCGGCCAGAAAGACACCGCATCGCTTTCAAAATTGATCATGATGCTGCCGCTGATGACGGCCGCCTTTTTTACCCGAAATTATATCCTTTATATCCTTCAGGCAAAATACGACCTTTTTAAGCTGGTGGTGATCGATGCCGTTTATTTTTTAACCGCGGTCGGACTGATGCATTACATGATTGCCGAGCAGTCACTGAAGAATGCCGTCGATTTGTTTACAATTAATATTTACGCGTACGCCTTGTCATCGATGGCCGCATTTTTCATCACCTGGAAATACTGGCGTTTTTGTTTCAGCGGTCTGGCCTCTCAGGTAAAAAGAATGTATGACTTCGGGAAATTCAGCCTGATGAGCGCGTTCGCAAACAACATCTACGAACAGTCCGACAATTATATGATTATCTCGCTTTTAAGCCCGCGCGAATTAGGTATTTACGCGGTAGCTAAAACTTTTCTCCGGGTTTTTCTGCTGTTCAGCCAGATCGCGCAGTCTTTGCTGGTACCGGTATTGTCGAGGCTATTCGCCAGGAACGCGAAGGATATTATAGGCGTGATTTGCGAAAAAGCTGTTTGTTTTTCAATAGTTCTGCTGCTTCCGGTTTCCGTCATATTTTTGCTTTTTGCGGGGACCATCATCAGGATTATGACGCCGAATCCGGACTTCAGTGAAGCGGCGGTTATTATTCAGTGGTCAGCGCTCCTGTCATTGTTCGTGCCGTGGAATTCGGTGTTCGGATGCGTGTATGTCGCCGCCAACCGCATGAAAACCGCGTTCTACATCAATGCCGCGACCATTTTTCTCAACCTGATTTTTTCATGGATATTGATCACGCTGACGGGCGTTCGGGGCGCTATCCTGTCGGTTATTTTAATCAACATCATTGTTGTGTTTTTAAATAAGCGGATATTAAAAAAGAATCAGCTCCTGGATATATCGCTGGCGCGCGTCATTTCGCGCGTAAGTGATATTAAACATTTCATCATGAGCCGGGGACGGGGTATTGAGGAAAAATAAAATATTTTCATTATGCATAACAGGAAAGGCGAAAACATGAACATCCCATTTTGCGACCTGAACGCGCAATACCGGACGTATAAAAATGAAATAGATGCTTCTTTGCAGGCTGTGATTGACCAGACGGCGTTCATCCGCGGAAAGGCCGTAGAAGATCTTGAACATGGGCTTGCAAATTATACCGGCTCAAAACACTGTATATCCTGTTCCAGCGGAACCGACGCGTTATTGCTCGCGCTGATGGCGATTGACCTGAAGCCGGGCGAAGAAGTGATTACCACGCCGTTCAGTTTTTTCGCGACGGTGGAAGTGATCGTTTTACTCGGAGGAGTGCCGGTGTTCGCCGATATAGACGAAAAAACTTACAACATTAATCCGGATCTCATCGAATCAAAGATCACATCTAAAACACGCGCCATCATTCCGGTTTCGCTTTACGGCCAGTGCTCCGATATGGATGAAATCAACGCCATCGCGAAAAAGCGCGGCCTGGTTGTAATTGAGGACGCCGCGCAGAGTTTCGGCGCCGCATATAAAGGAACAAAATCATGCAATCTGTCGGACATCGGATGCACAAGCTTCTTTCCTTCAAAACCGCTGGGCTGTTACGGCGACGGCGGAGCGGTGTTCACGAACGACGATCAACTCAGTCAGCGCATAAGAATGATCATGAATCACGGACAGTCACAGCGATACCATCACCGGCTGATCGGCGTCAACGGCCGGCTTGATACGATGCAGGCGGCGATCCTGAACGTGAAACTGAAATATTTAGATAAAGAACTTCCGGTTCGAAAAGCGCTTGCGAAACGTTATGATGAACTCTTGAAAAACAAGCCGCTGATCACGCCGACCGTAAAAGCCGACCGGGACTGCGTTTACGCGCAATATACCGTGCGGTCGAATGAAAGGGAAAAACTGATTAAACACCTGAACGATCACGGCATTCCTACCGCCATCCATTATCCCGTGCCGCTGTACAGCCAGGAAGCGATCCGCCACATTCCGCACGACCCGAAAGATTTTCCCGTTACCGAAGCCGTCAGCCGGGAAGTGTTCAGCCTGCCGATGAGCGCGTTCCTGACCCATGAACAGCAGGATTACATC
>JBBIRG010000439.1:0-2271 GCA_037441945.1 Bacteroidota bacterium
ATACGTGCAGGTTACGTCGAGCACAAAAAACAGGTTTAGATTGCTGAAGTAATATTCAGTGACCCGTTTTCCCGTTTCACCGAAAAATTCCTCAACGATCAGGCGGACTATGGTATCATCATAATAAGCGGTCAGGGTTCCGCCTTCAGCGGATTCGCCGGATAGTTCTTTTTTTTCAACCCTGAAATCGCTGAGTTGATTCCGTATTTCCGCATATTCTTTTTTAATACCGGCAACGTCTTCGTCCTGCGCTGTTGCCTGTAAAAACGGTAAAAGCGCCATACTGAAGATAATGATTTTAAAAAACCTGCCTGAGTTACCGGGGAAACAAAAAATCATAAAAAAACTTTTATTGGTAAAATCTTTCTGATGCAAAGATAATCAATCCGGAAACGATTTTCAATTATTTTTATCACGCAAAAACATATCACGCAAAAACATTCTTGTTTGATTTTGATTCTTTTTGATTTTGAAAATTGTTCTTTAATTGACGGCGGCCGGATTTGTCGGGGGTTTTGTGAATGACCGGGATGGAAGTGAAGATGGAAGTGAATATTAAATTTTAAATTGAAGATACAAAAATAAATGATTACATTTGTTTAATGTATGTAACGAATTAACTATTAAAATGGTATTGTCATGACGTCTGAAATATCTTTCTTGCTGGATTTTAAACCGGTGACCCTTAATCTTGCCGTAGGAGCTTATAGTCCGACGACGACGGTACTGAATTATCTTCGGAACCTGCCGGACCATAAGGGAGTCAAGGAAGGCTGCGCGGAAGGGGATTGCGGGGCTTGCACGGTCGTGCTGGCTGAGGCCGGAAGCGGCGGAAAGCTCGATTATAAAGCCGTCGATTCCTGCTTGATTTTTTTGCCGATGATTCACGGCAAGCAACTGATCACGGTTGAAAGTCTGCGCGGTCCGGATGGGTCGCTTCATCCTGTGCAGAAAGCCATGGTCGAGGAGCATGGCGCGCAATGCGGGTTTTGCACGCCTGGTATCATCATGTCGATGTTCGCGCTGTATAAAAATCATAAGAATCCGTCCCGCGAGGTCGTGGAAGACGCGCTGACCGGAAATTTATGCCGCTGCACCGGATACCGGCCGATCATAGACGCCGCGATGAAAGCCTGTGACGGCAAGCCGGACCATTTTTCAGGCCGGGAATCGCAGATCGCCGGATTGCTCGCTAAGATTCCGAAACACAGCCTGACTATAAAAACAGGAAAACAAAGTTATTTCCGTCCGGCGACGCTGCCGGAAGCGCTGCTCCTGAAGGCCGAGCATCCGAAAGCCATACTGGTCAGCGGAGCGACGGACGCCGCTTTGCGCGTTACGAAAAAACATGAGATTATTCCGGAAATTATCGATTTGTCCGCCGTGACCGAACTGAAGGAAGTTTCGGGCGGCGATGATCACCTGATCATCGGCGCCGGTTTACCGTTAAGCGAAGTGCATGCGGTTGCCGGAAAGGTTTTACCGGCATTGAACGCTATGCTGAGCGTCTACGGGTCACTGCAGATAAGGCATATGGGAACCATCGGCGGAAGCCTCGGAACCGCCTCTCCGATCGGCGATATGCTGCCCGTCCTTATGGCGTACGGAGGAAAAATCATCATGGAAAGCATTCACGGGAAACGGAAAGTGGATTTTAACGCGTATCTCACAGGATACCGGCAAACCGTTCGTACCGACGACGAAATCATTACCGCGGTGAAAATCCGAAAGCCCGGAAAAGAAACGATTGTCCGGTCATTTAAAGTGTCGAAGAGGAAAGATCTTGATATTTCCACCGTCAGCGCCGGATTCCGGTTGACGCTTGATTCGCAAAATATCGTGCGAGATATCGCACTGGTTTACGGCGGCATGGCCGAAATGACGAAACACGCCGTTAAAACGGAAGAATTCCTAGCCGGAAATAAATGGGAGCGTCCAGTCGTTGAACAGGCGATGGCAGTTCTGGATAATGAGTTTACACCGATTTCCGACGCCCGCTCAGGAGCAGATTATCGCAGGATCGCCGCGAAGAACCTTCTGCTCAAATTCTGGTCGGAAACGATCGGCTCTTTTTAAAATTGCTCTAAAGATATTCATGATTTCCCGGGAAGCTTAATTAGTTTATCTAACGATTTATTCCTTCAGACAGCCAAACGCAACGGATTGGCCGGGATCCTCGGCGTCTGCCTATGGTTGTAATTTGATTTCAAAATAAATTACTAATCGTTTCATAATAGTATAGACATTACAAGGCGTATCGCGTTGTTGGTG
>JBBIRG010000440.1:0-2270 GCA_037441945.1 Bacteroidota bacterium
GCCGCGACATCGTTTCCGGAATTCCCCGCACGCTTCGAACCGATTCGGCCGAAGTCCGCAAAATCCTTTCCGAGCCGATCGGCAAGGTGATCGAAGGAACAAAAAACACGCTGGAACGGACGCCGCCGGAACTGGCGTCGGATATTCTGGACCGGGGCATCGTGCTGACCGGCGGAGGCGCGCTGATCAGAGGGCTCGACGAAAAGATCAAGCAAGAAACCGGCCTGCCCGTCATCGTCGCCGAAGACCCGCTGACCGCCGTTGTCCGTGGCGTTGGCCAGGTGCTCGAAAATCTATCCAGATACCAGTCCGTCATTCTCAAAGCGAAGAAATACTGATTTATCGGGGCTTACCCGGCAATCAGACAGGAACGAAACGATCATTCATGTGGTGGAAACTCAGGAATCAGATAGCCGGTTTTAGGGAACTGGTTTATATTTACCGCCGATATTTTATTCTTCTGGCGCTGGTGGTCATTTCAATTATCCTGTTGCAAACCAACACCAATCCGCAAACGACGGTTATACGCCGCGTTTTTCTTTTTCTGACGGCCGGCATCGGACATTATACCGCTCAGTTGCCGGTTTTCATCAGCCGCTCGGAATATAACCGTCTCATGGACCAGAATATTGAACTCGCGAAGCGCAACATGGTTCTGGAAGACGCCTATCTGGAAAACGTAAAATTGCGGCAGATCATCCGCTTCCGCGACCGTTTCCCGCTGACGACCCTTCCGGCGCATATTATCACGAAAATATCGGATCCGAAATACAACACGCTGCTGCTGACCGCCGGATACGACAAGGGCGTCCGTAAGGATATGAACGTCATCAGCGCGCGCGGACTTGTCGGTAAAATTTCCGAAGTTTACGACGACCATTCGGTCTGCGAAATCATTCTGGACGAACGGTTCCGGAGCGCCGGAAAGATCCAGCGTACGCGCCTGGACGGCGTTCTGCTCTGGAAAAGCGAAATGAACGAAGTGGGATTTTACGGCGTCCTGAAACATTTTGACGTCAAGATCGGCGACGTTATACTGACGTCGGAATACAGCGATTATTACCTGCCGAATGTTCCCGTCGGCGTGGTTTATAAAATCAACAATGAAGTCCCCGGGCTCTTCAAGGATATCCGCGTGAAGACCTTTACGGAATTTCACAGGTTGGAACATGTTTACATCCTGACCGACACGACGCACAGCATTGCCATGAAGCGGGGTTTCGAACAGTCATTCCTGCAAACGGCGCAGCAATAATATGAGCATGTGGTTTATCAAAAGGAACCGGTTAATCATCGGCTTTACGCTGGGCGCGCTTTTGTGCCATGCGATGCAACTGGCGTTGATCAACCCTTTTCTTTCGATTGATGAATACCGTCCGGATCTTCTGCTGATTCTCGCGCTGTTTGCCGGGTTCCGGTTCGGGCATGTCAGCGGGGCGATGCTCGGTTTTTACGCGGGCCTTCTGCAGGATTTGATGACCGGATTTCTGGGCATTCATGCGCTGGCGAAAACGCTGGCCGGGTACGGCGTGTATTATTTTTCAAACCGCCATGTGCTGGTTATCGAGCGATATTATTTTCCGGTCGTCGTTCTGCTGCTGGCCTTGTTTCACGACGCCGTTTATTATTATGTTTATGCGCTGGGCGCTCCGCTGGAATTTCGCCCGCTGTTCGGGAGTTACGCCGTGCCGAATGCCGCATACAGCGCGGTTCTGGCGCTGATTCTCATGCTGGGCATCCCCCGGCATTGGTTGGCTTATTTACGAGAAACCGAACGGTAAAGCGGCCGTATGATCAATTCCCGAATCATTTTTTTAATGGTATTTTTTTCCCTGATCTGGCTGACCCTGATTTCCCGGCTTTTCATCCTTCAGGTAGTTCAGCAGGACCGTTATTAGCAGCGCGCGGAGCATAACCGCACGCTGATCATCGACCAGATGCCGGCGCGCGGCCGGATTTACGACCGTTACGGAAAACTGATCGTCGACAACCAGCCGGTATTCAAGATCGTCGCCAATCTGAAACTGTTTGATTCGGCCGATGCGAACCAGGTTAATTTTCTGGCGGGACTGGCGGGGCTTACCGTGAAGCAGACCCGTGAACGGCTGCGGCAGACGCCGCTCGACGGCAGGATCACCGTGAAGGATTATGCGGACATGAAGCAGGTATCCCGACTCGAGGAACACCGCCTTTTATATCCCGGCATTGAGCATCAGGTCGATATCCGGCGCGTTTACCGAGAAGGACTGACGATGCCTCATGTGATCGGG
>JBBIRG010000441.1:0-2266 GCA_037441945.1 Bacteroidota bacterium
GATTGGATAACTTTTCCACACGAAAGAAAAGAAACGGCAAAACCGAACAACCGGACGAGGAAGAGATAGCCGTCATTATCAATTGTAATGACGAACATTTTCCTCATTTTCACTTTAGTCTGATCCGGGGCCGCTATTCGGATGAAACTAAAATATTTGAGGGAAAACCGGTTTATTACAATTTAATGGATCCTTCCGTGCGTAACCTGAATTTTCCCGATAAGGAATTGCTGGAATTGCTGGCGCTTGCGCAATCCGCCCATTTGCACTATCTGGCCGGACATTATATGCCGAACCGTGATCCGAATGACTTTGACCCGGAAAAAAAAATATCCAAAAAACGCCTCGCAGAAATTAGTCCGGTGATTTTTCGTACACTGCTGGATTTGATGCCGAAACTTAAAAAATATCCGCGCGTCTACTACCCGATGTACGACCCGAAAAATTATCGCTCCAAATACCTGCCCTGCATCATTCACGAAACACCGCTGCCGTTTAAAATATTTTACCGGGCCGGCGCCGAACACGGTGAAATCGTTGCGGGATATCCGAATCCGGTTAAAAAGGATACGGCGATTGTACGGAAAGATAAGATGTTTTTTTTATGCCAGTTCGAATCTGACATTTATTGCCTGTCTCCCTATGAAGAAAGCGAACTCATCAGCCGGTTCGATGAAAATCCCGTCATCCGCTTTCCGCTAACCGCCACAAAACAAATTTTGTTGAATTTCCTGTTCCCTCTCAAGGAAAAGTATGACGTTGATCTTCCGGATAATATTCACATCGAACCCTTTCAGCAGGAACCGCAGCCGGAAATTTTTTTATCCGAACACAAGAACAAATATCTTCTTATCCGTCCTGTGATTCGGTACGGAACAATCTATGTAACGCGGCTGATGAAAGGCAACCGGATTGTTTTCGAAAACAAAGACCGCTACTACTCGACCGAACGCCAGACGGAAAAAGAAAAAGTCTTTTTTGATTTGATCGAATCCCTGCATCCTGATTTTCAGGATCAGAATCAGGACGCTTATTTTCTGAGTTTCTCCAACGCGCTAGCCGATAACTGGTTTTTTAACGCCTATCACCGGCTAACGGAAAATAATATCGGGGTATTCGGCCAGAATAACCTCAAACATTTCAAATACAACACCAATAAACCGTCGCTGAATTTCAACTGCTCCTCAGGCGTCGACTGGTTTGATCTCAAAGTCGAACTTCGGTACGGCGATCAGACGGTTTCGTTCAGAGATTTCCGGAAGGCGCTTATCAAAAAGCAGCAATTTGTTGTCCTCGACGATGGCACGCTCGGCGTTCTGCCCGAAGAGTGGATTCAGAAATATTCCACGCTGTTCCGGCTCGGCGAGGCTGAAAAAGACTATTTGAAAATATCTAAGCTTCATGTAACATTGCTGGATGAGGTACATGACGATTTGATCGGTCAGGACGTCCTGAAAGAAATTGAGGAAAAAAGGCGCAGTTTATTATCGTTTGAAAAAATCCATACGTTGGCGCCGCCTCAGGGTATCCGTGCGGTCCTCCGTCATTACCAGGAAAGCGGACTGAGTTGGCTCGGATTTCTTGAGCAATCCGGATGGGGTGGAATCCTTGCTGATGACATGGGACTCGGCAAAACATTGCAGGCCATCGCTTTTTTAAAACACATCATTGACCAATATCCGGATAGCCGGCATCTGATTGTCGTGCCGAATACGCTGATATTCAACTGGGAAAATGAAATTCAGAAATTCGCCCCCGAAATGACCTACGCCATTCATCACGGCGTAACGCGAGATAAATCCATTGATGAAAATCTGCAAACGTCCCTGCTGATTACCAGCTACGGTACGCTCCGCCAGGATATTGACGCCCTTCAAAAAATCCCGTTTTATTACGTGATACTTGACGAAGGGCAGGCGATCCGGAACAGCACGACGTTAACCCATAAGGCCGCTCATGCGCTGCAATGTAAAAACCGTCTCGTCCTCAGCGGCACGCCGGTGCAGAACAACACTATGGATTTGTATGCGCTGATGAGTTTTGTAAATTCCGGATATCTGGGGGGGAGCGATTTTTTCAGGGATGAATTCGCCACGCCCATCGATAAACAACAGGACAGGGCCAAAGTCGAGCGGCTTAAAAAACTTTGTTTTCCTTTTATTCTTCGCCGAACCAAGGAACAGGTCGCCGCCGACCTTCCGGACAAGACGGAAACCGTTATTTACTGCGCGATGGAATCCGCTCAGAGACGCGCCTACAATGATTG
>JBBIRG010000442.1:0-210 GCA_037441945.1 Bacteroidota bacterium
GAGCGTTGATCCGTCATTGCTCGTCTGCGATGAGCCTGTTTCCGCATTAGACCTTTCCGTCCAGGCGCAGATTCTGAACCTGTTCATGGATTTGCAGGAACAGCGCGGACTTTCCTACCTGTTCATATCCCATGAACTTCCGGTCATCCGCTTTATGGCCGACGATATCGCGGTGATGTACGGCGGATATATCGTCGAACGATGCGGGAA
>JBBIRG010000442.1:260-511 GCA_037441945.1 Bacteroidota bacterium
ATGTTTTCCGGTCTCAATAAATCACCGGCGCCTGAGACGGATTGCAATCAGCGACGTTCCAAGGACAGTCGCCGCAATAACGGCTGCGTGTATTTCGATCGCTGCCCTCGGAAAATCATTGCCTGTTTATCCGGAATGCCTGAGGAACGGGAAATCAGCCCCGGACATTTCATACGGTGTCATGTTATTTCAGGTTAAAATTGGAATGAGAGGCTGACCGACAGTAAAATCTAAAAAAAAACTCCCGGAAA
>JBBIRG010000442.1:557-2262 GCA_037441945.1 Bacteroidota bacterium
TAATTTTTTCATTTCCGCCGACGCCGTGCTTCCATAATTCCCCGTACTTACCGTTTGCATAATTCTGCTTGAATGAAACCCAGTAAACGCGGCATTCCCCGGATGGATCTTTGATGGCGACCGACGTGCCGATATGACGATACTCGATTTCGCCAGTAATCGAATTTTTCTCAAAAGTCCAATTTTTTTCGGCAATATTCAGCCTGAGAACTGTCCAGTCCGGAAATACTTCTTTGAGCACCCGTTTCATATCCGATTCAAGCGCTGGGTTGCTTTGTTCCGCCCGTGGCATTCGGACTTTTTCCAATTCCCGGTCTTCGAATGGGGCAATGATTTGATCAAATTTTGCCATGCCGTCAGCGGAGCAGTCCAGCTTGAAATATCCTTTCGCCAGAACATCCGCGTTCAGATTCAGAAATTTCACCATCATGTTATGGTTGCCTATTTTCAGCCGTTTTAAATTCCGCATAATTTCCAGGGATTCCAACTGGTTATTGGACGCGAATGCGGGTAAAATTTCCACAGACGCGAATGAGTTCTTTCCTGTCTGGGCTGTAATCGGCGTGGTCACAAAGAAATCAGGCTCTCCGGCATAATTCGGGTCCGTATCGACGTAAAAACATACATTATATTTTTTCTCTGACGCGCATAACGCGTTGAGATCCGATTCAAAATATCCCATCGAGTAAATATTATCACCCAGAGTAAAGGTATTGGTGAAAGCCGTCGGGTCTTCCGTTTTGATCACGATTGGTTTTTTCGAAAAAACAATGTTCAGAGCCTGATCCGCATGCAATTTACTGGTATAAAATTTAGCCCCGATTTTCATTTTCAGGTCGGTATATAGTGTCTGGGCTTCCTTTTCATAGGTCGCGGCTAATTTCGCGCCGTCCTGATGGTTCGCGCTTTGTATGATATTAAGCGCATTAATATAATTCAGCGCCGCAGCTGCCCAGTTTTTAGCCTCGGCCAGATTGCCGTTTGCCTTATAATCGGCCGCTCTTTTCATGCATCCTTGAATAGCCGGTTCAAATTCTTTTGTCAGTTTATTCGGATAAAGTTCCCAGAATGTCTTAGCGACCCATACAAAATTTGGCCATATCGTCCCGGTTTCCAGTTCTTTGGGCGTGTACACTTTATAACAGATGGAGTCGGCAATAACTACCCGGGGATAATAATTAAACGTCTTGGCCAGGTTCAGAATTTTTGTCGAATTATCCTTACCGTATTCCATAGACACCGGCATATCGTAATATTCCCATGCGTCTTTTTTTAATGCTTGAAGAAAATTCTCATGTTCCTGGCGCATCGCTTGTTTGTCTTTTTGCTGATTGCCCTTTACGGCCGTACCCGTACTCGTCCCCGTACCGGTTCCGGATGATGATGTTCCTGAATGATCATCCGTGGATGTTGTTTCTTTTTTAGCCTTATCGGTTTTTTTGCCGGTTTTTTGGTTCTTTTTATCTTTGTCTTCTTTCTTTTCTTTATCCACCGTTTTTTTAATCTTATCAAACTGCGCGTTTGAAGTTTCCGGAATCAGATAAAATGAGATGAACACAAATGCGAAGACCGTTACAAAGCTAAACAAATCATAAAGCCTCTTAAACATATAGAGCCTCCATATTAAATAATTAAGATAAATTTAATATACGCCAGTTCAATCGGTAAGTGCAACTGATTGAGTGCTGCCGTAAATCGAGTGGAA
>JBBIRG010000443.1:0-2256 GCA_037441945.1 Bacteroidota bacterium
AAAAGCAGTGTATGGGCGTAACAACCCATCAGTATGTGCTGGCCGTTGTCCATCCATCCGCCGCTACGCGGATTGGGCAGTGAAAATGTGCGGCCGCCGGGAATTGCTTTTTTTTCAATTACGATGACGCCGAAACCTTTTCGGGATAACATGGAAGCGGCGGTAAGACCCGCGAGTCCCGCTCCGATGACAGCTACGGTTGGTTTGTGTATTACTTTTCCTTCAACCACGTTCGCAGGAGAATGCCGATTTTTTTTGGGAATGACAGCGATATTTTTTTGTGAAATAGCTGATCCTTCTGCCTTTCCGTTTTCAGCAGAAGCTCATAATAAATATTCTGCACAGCGCGCGCGGGGATAAAAATATACGACCGGTGTTTCGCGTGAAATTCATCGGCAATTTGATAATATTTCTTCGCTCTTTCGCACTGGAAGCGGATCATGTCCCTGAATTCCGGCGTCATACGCTTAGCGGCGATATCCGACTCAAGGACGCCCCATTCCTGAAGTTCATTCTGCGGAAGATAGATCCGATTCATTTTATGATCCATGGCAATGTCGCGGATGATATTCGTCAGCTGCATTCCGATACCAAGGTTTTCAGCGTACGCTTCCATGTCGGGATTGTTTTTCGTCAGGATGCGCATGGACATCAGACCTACTGTGGATGCGACGCGGTAGCAGTACCGGTACAACTCTTCAAACGACGGATAGCGCTTCTGCGTGAGATCCATTTCCACGCCGCGGATCAGCTCGAAAAACAATTCAAAGGGAATAGAGAATCGCCGGGCCACATTCACGAGTTTATTCAGCATCGGATAAGCCGACTCCCGGCATATTGCCTCTTCCAGCGCGATTTTCCAGCGATTAAGGAATTCGAAAGGATTGTACGCCGCCTGGCCTTCTTCCGCCAGATCGACGATATCATCGGTATAACGGCAGAAATCGTATACGGTCAGAATCGCCTCTCTCTGCGGCTTGGGGAGCATCAGCATCGGATAATAGAACGTGCTGCGGCGCGTCGGAATCAGCGGCTGAGCGGTTATGTCTATGGCGTGATTCATGATTCCAAAAACGGATTTCCCTGATTGTAATTTGACTCAGCGTTTTTTGAACATCCGGAAAAAGATCAGGATTTTATCGGAAAACGTGATCTCCGGCCTGCGGTTGAGAATATCATACTGATTTTTTCTAATTTTATCAAGGATGCGTTTTCCCCCGTTCCAGATCAATTGGATTTCATACCGCTCCGGAAATTTAAGATACCGGAACAGTTCTTTCCCTTTTTCAAAATAATGTTCAGCCCTATCAACCTGAAACGCCATCAGTTTGCGGAAAGCATCGTTGATTTCCCTGTTCTTCCAGTTATCCTGAGTATACTGAAATTGCGCCAGTTCTTCCAGCGGCAAATACATGCGGTCTTTTTTCTGGTCGACAAATACATCCTGCCAGTGATTAGCCAATTGAAGACCTGTGCAGATGGCGTCGGAGGCGGCGAACATGTCGTTGATTTTTGGATGACCGGAATAACCCAGCATATAAAGCGTAAGCCGTCCGACGGGATTAGCGGAGTATTCGCAATATTCGAGTACCTCGCCGAATGTGCGGTACCTGTTTTTGAACAGGTCGGTCTTAAACGCGTTCAGCAGGTCCTTGAACCACTGCGTCGGTATGCTCAGTTCCCGCACGCTTTCCCCTAGCGCTGTAAATACCGGATGATCGGTATGTCCGCTGTAACAATGATCAAGTTTTTTCTCCCACTCGAGAAGCAATTGAAGTCTGTTGGCTGTAGAAAGAGTTTCATTGTCCGCAAAATCGTCCGCTGTACGTAAAAATGCGTAACAGGCGTAAAAATGGCGGCGCATCCGCTTCGGAATAAACAACGATGCTACCGGAAAATTTTCATAATGCGATTTCGCAAGCGCCCGGCAGAACCGGTGGGCTTCGCGTATTTGTTCCGGATGTTTCATCAGCCGATGATATGAAAAAAACGCCTGATTATCAAGCAGATACGGCCGGCTGGCGGGTGTTTCGCATTTTTTTTTATTACTTGATAAAAACAGAAAATCGGCATATATTTTTTCGATTAAGTATTTTACTAATCAACCACTCCCCGGAGTTTTTGTGGACATAAAAAAATTTGGTCGATACGAAATCGAAGGCGTTCTGGGACAGGGCGCGATGGGAATCGTTTATAAAGGCGTCGATCCGAAGATCGGCCGCGTAGTGGCCCTGAAAACCCTGAAACCAGGCGCCG
>JBBIRG010000444.1:0-2217 GCA_037441945.1 Bacteroidota bacterium
GGGTTTTTTCTTTGCGGACGTCCGTGGGTACGGATACGAATTTATATTTTTTATCCACTTCTTCAGGAAGCAAATGCCCTGTTCCGAAACCGGGAAACGTGGTCGGATCGGATTTCCGGAAAATTTCCTTCTCCCTCGCCATATCGTCCTTTGTCAGATCGATGTAGGTGCTGGGACCGGTTGGGTCTTTTGCAACGGGAGCCACAACTATTGTATCGCTATAAACAGGGTTGACCGGATCGCCGGTATTATCGCTGACTCTCTTTATTTGCGTAAAACTCACGCTTGTCGCTGTCAGAGCAATAATGAAAGCATTGTACAGAGTTCCCATTTATTTTACTCCAGGTAAGTTATATATATTTATAAACTTTTTTTTTCACGTCCGGTACAACAAAATCATGTTATCTGCATATCCGTTTCACTAACTATTCACCAACCAAATTTTTCTACGCACAACCTACTTAGAAATTGTACATGTTTACGAGCGTTTGGTCAATAAATTTTACAATTATAGTCGTTTTGATGGGTTATGTCAACAATTTTATTGTTTTTTTTTAATTAAACACTCGACTGTCTTTTATTGTATTATAACCAAAATGACAAATCTAAATTACGTGAATGAAGGTATACATATTCAATTCAAAACGTTTTCAAATGATCATATGAAACGGACATGCGGTCAAATAAACTTTTGATGTTTTAAACCCAATCAAGTCTGAGGAAACTGGAAAAAGATTGATAATGGATATTGACATTCATGATTCCGTGATGTATATTTTCACTGGACGAATTTCCGGCATAGATATAGCCGGAAAGGCATTCTGTCAAGATATGTTCTTTTCAATTATTATATTACTCCTGTATATGCTCGGGATTGCCATTAGATAATAAGTGATTTTCATAAGGGAATTCCCGGACTTGTACAAGATTCACCAATCCCGATCTGTCGGGATAATTCAGTCCCGATTTATCGGGAAATCCTGCGAGAGTAATTCAGCGGTAGAATGCCAGCTTCCCAAGCTGGACGTCGCGGGTTCGATCCCCGTCTCTCGCTCTTCTTATTATACGGCATCCATATGGTAAAACACCCCGCCCGTTTTCAAATCTTATATCTTTTTAATTTTCATTTTATCCGCTTTCGCTTAACTAATATCCTTTTGGCTTTGCTTATGGTATCGGCCATGGCCGGCTCCTGCGCCAAAGCGCCCCTGAAATCTGAAAAACAAAAACACACCATATCCTCGCTGATCTCCAAAGCGAGACACAGCGCATCATCGGATCGGGCTATAGCTTATCTGGAAAAGGCCATCCGGCTGGATACCCTCACCGCTGATGCCTATATCGCGCTGGCTGAACATTATGAATCGCTGAATCTTGAATGGAAAGCGGAATCCGTATTACTGAGCGGATATTCTGCCGGCATACGGGAACCGGCATTACTGTACCATCTGGGGCGTATCGCACTGGAACTTAACAAATTCTCGGAAGCCTCCTCTTATCTGAAACAAATCCCTCGTAATGATTCTTTGTACCTACCGGCGGTTTTTCTGGAAGCGCGATCCAACATTCTGAAAAATGATTTTTTTACGGCGGTAAAATGGCTTGATACACTGAGCCGCTATGATTCCTGGAAAAATAAACCGGAGTTATTGTCCATGCGGCGCGGACTAAAAGAAAAAGGATTTTTTTCTGCTTTTAACACATCTACGCCGGTTGAAAGGATAGTAGATGCAGAAACGGTAACGCGTTATGATCTGGCGATTCTTGCCGGGTTTTATTTAGGTATTTCAGCGGATTCCCAGCCAACCCTTATTTTTGCAGACATCGCTGTTGCTGAGGCGATCTACCCGGTATGCGCCGCGGCCGTCCAATATAATTTCCTTGAAGCGTTGCCCGACGGCAAATTTCATCCCCGGCGCGGGGTAAAAAAACGGAATCTCGCGTTTTATCTTTTCAACTGGCTTAAGTTCCGGCGGTTCGATTTTGGATCCCCTGTCCGGCCTGTAACAACATGGAAAGATATTACCTCCAGTGACCCGCATTTCACGTTAATGGCAACCATGGAAAAATTAGGAATCATCGCGGCAGCCGGCGATACCCTTTTCGGGGCAGACCTACCTGTCAGCGGGAAAGATGCCGACGCGGCTTTTCAAAGGACCATGCAACTGTTAAAATCCGGTCAATAACCGAATGCAATGCATGGCGGAACACGATGAA
>JBBIRG010000445.1:0-2206 GCA_037441945.1 Bacteroidota bacterium
GCTGGTTGTTGATCCGCATGGGTTTAGGCGAAGCGACGACTTTGCGCCACCCGTTTCCTTTGGGGTCCTCGGCGAATTTTGCCCCGCTCTCCTCAACCATCTTTTCCATTTCATGCCGCGTGTAATACGGACCCACCGGTTTTGTCGGGTTCTGGAACGCTGGATCGTTCTTGTCCACCAGCACCTGAGTTACGATCGTGATGATATCCTTGTGAACGCCTATTTCTTCGAGTACATTGCGCAGCTGCTGTTCGATCATGTAACCGATGGAACCCTGCGAATAGGCGACGCTGATATCGAGGGGCATATCGGGAATTCCGTACATTTTGTATCCGGCGCTGTTGCACAGCATGATATTGCCGACCTGCGGCCCGTTGCCGTGCCCGATCACGAGATTGTAATTCTGGTTGATCAGTTCGACAAGGTTTTTACAGGTATTGTATACGTTTTCTTCCTGCTCATCAATCGTTCCTTTTTGACCCGCGCGGATAAACGCGTTCCCGCCAAAGGCCACTACCGCTAATTTCTTCATAACCTGTTCCATTTAAGTTAATGCCAAGTAACGTTTAAGGACAAGAGCGGTAACTTTAATGATTTTTTTTTCAAAATAAAAGGAAAAAAGGAAATTATAAAACTATCACATAAAACCCATATGGGGACAGGAACTTATCATTCATTCCGCTTTCGCCGGCTATTTAATTTCCGTTCGCCTCTAAAAAAATTAGATGCGAGCAAGTTAGAACCATAAAACGCGAATCATGAAAATATAATCAAACATTACTAACGGTTGGTCTCGATCCGTTGTGAAAATGATAATTTCAATTTTGTAGGATGCTATTCCATTCATCAGACGAGATGACATATAAAAATAGATTCGATTGAATCCTTTTTTTAGCGATTGCAACAGTTGTCCCTATGGGCGAATAGTTGTCTGTGAGACGCTGTTTTCCATTCACTGTCACGAACCCGATAATGCATCAATGCGACGCAATGATGGGCGTGACATACCTCTTGAAGACTGCCGAAAACCCTTAAAAACTTCATTTTGAGTTTCGATAAGTTGGAGAAAATGTAATTTATTAAAAACAAAAACAGTACTCGATCCCGACTCAATTGTCGGAACTCGAACTGACTGTTGATAAAATTTCCGGAAATTCAGTTGGCGAGTAAAATTTTACCCGGCAACTCAAAAAATAATCCTACTATTGATTTTTAGCCTATATATGTCTAACTTGTCGCATTCCGGTTGATTATCACTTTCAATGAAAGGAATTACGAGAATGTCAGAAGCGATTAAAAAAGTAGAAGAAATCACAATACATTTAGCCGGCGACTCCGGGGACGGAATGCAGTTAGTCGGAAATGAGCTGACGAATATCATGGCGCTGTTTGGCAGCGACGTCGGCACTCTTCCCGATTATCCCTCCGAGATCCGCGCTCCGGCCGGAACGATCGCCGGAGTCAGCGGTTTCCGTCTTCACGCAGGAAGCATTGACGTGCACACGCCGGGGGATGAAGTGGATGTTCTTCTGGCCATGAACCCAGCCGCGCTGAAGGCGAACATCAAATCGCTGAAAGCAAACGGCGTGCTGATAGCCAACATGGGTGAGTTCACCGAAAAAAATCTCCAGCTGGCCAAATATGAAAGCAACCCGCTGATGGACGGATCGCTCGAAAAATACCAGGCATTCGCGGTGGATATGAATTCCATGACGGCTTTGGCGCTGAAAGAAACAGGATTAGACAGCAAAAGCGTGGACCGTTGTAAAAACTTTTTCGCGTTAGGCATGACGTTCTGGCTTTTTAATAAGCCGGTCGATAAAACCATTGAATTTATCATGGCAAAGTTCGCGAAGAAGCCTAAATTTGCCGAAGCCAATTCGCTTGCCCTACAGGCCGGTTACGCCTACTGCGCTACATCCGATTCCTTTGCATTCAAATATGAAATCCCGTCCGCGAACCTGAAACCGGGCAAATACAGGAATCTGATTGGCAACGAAGCCGTTGCTCTCGGCTGCGCCGCGGCGTCGCTGAAATCGGGGCTTCCGTTATTTCTGGGTTCTTACCCCATCACGCCGGCCACCGAAATCCTCCAGACGCTGTCGACGTACAAAGCCTGGGGTGTAAAAACCCTGCAAATGGAAGACGAAATTGCAGGGATCTGTTCCGCAATCGGCGCGGCATTCGCGGGAAATCTGGCGGTCAC
>JBBIRG010000446.1:0-2205 GCA_037441945.1 Bacteroidota bacterium
CATGCCGATAATATAATGCTTTTATTCGTCAATGTCAAGACTATTATGAAACAGTAAATAAAATTCCGGTTGCAGGCGGTAAATCTTATTCACCGGACTTTGCTTATGTCGTTAAAATGAAAGATGGAAAACAAAAGCCCCATTTTGTTGTCGAAGCGAAAAATTATCTTAATGAAACCGGATTAAACGAAGAAGAAAAGAAAAAAATCAAACATGCTGAAAAATTCTTTGAAGGTAAAATAAGGATTGAGTTCAGTACACAGTTCAGCAACAACCGAATCATAGATCTGATTAAAGAAATTGCCTTAGCGAAATGACGCTCAATACCGTCTGTCGTGGAGAAAGTGACGGGGAAAAAAGTGACGGGATTAAGGCATGCAGACCAAAACAGAAAAAGCGTTTGGGCTTTTTTCTACTTCGCCACGATCACTTTGGCGTGACGGATGACTTTATCGTTCAGCCAGTAGCCTTTTTCATACTCTTCGATAATCGTATTCGGTTCCTTATCCGGTGTCTCGGCCTGCATCAGCGCGTCGTGCACGTTCACGTCGAATTCCTTTCCGACCGATTCCACCGGTTTGAGTCCCTGCCGCGACAGGATCTGCATGAATTTCTGATAGATCATTTCCGCGCCCTGAACGAAGGTCTGCGTTTTGGAATCGGCGGAATCCTTATCCGGCGCTGCTTTCAGCATGCGCTCCATGTCGTCGATAATGGGAAGCAGTTCTATGATCAATTTTTCATTCGCGTTTTGAATGATCTGTGCATATTCGCGCTGGGTACGTTTCTTGTAATTTTCAAATTCCGCCGCCATGCGCACAAGCCGGTCCTTGTAGTCGTTCAGTTCCTCGAGCGCTTTTTCTAAGGGATCGGGTTCTTTTTTTGCCTGTTCCGTAGTTTCCGTAGCGTCCAGATCTTCGTTTGAAAATACGGGTTCGCCGTTTCCGGCGCCCGAAAAATCAGCTTTGAGGGATTCGTTTTCCGGAATTAAATTTTCTTCGGTTGCGTTGCTTTTGGTTTCGTCAGACATGCATAACCTCGTGTACGTCAGTGGCATTAGCGTTAATAAGGTGTTCCAGGGTTTTGGCGGTGAATTGCACTAAGGGGATCATGCGCCCGTAGGGCATGCGTTTGGGGCCGAAAACGCCGATCTGTCCGGATGCCCCGGCGACATGAAATTGGGCTGTGATCAGGCTGCAACCGGCGATTTCAGAAAGCTCATGCTCGCCGCCGATCGTTACTGCGCAGGGTTCATCGCAAGTCCGGGAAAGCAGAAGATTGGAAAAACGGTCCGAATCTTCCAGCAACTCCAGAAGCGCCTGAAGTTCCGACTGGCTGTTAAAATCCGGTTTGCGAATCATGTGATTGGCTCCTGAAAAATTCAGGGGGCGCGTATGGCCAAAATTGAAAAGTTCGTCAGCCGTTTGCGCGATCAGCCGGATCAGTCCTGAGCGCGTTCCGTCTGCTCCCGACTGCAGCTGCGCCGTACGTTCCCCGATCGTTTTCCTTATTTCGGCGACACTGAGTCCGCTTAGGCGCTCGTTGAGGCTGCGCGAAATATCGTGCAAGTCTTCCGCCGATAGTCCCGAAGCAACTTCCCAGATCACGGTTTTGACGAACCCGTTTTTCAGGCTGAGTTCCACCAGAACACGATCGATTTCGATTTTATAGAACTGCAGTTTTTCAAACACAGAATCGTTAAATTGCGGCGCGAGGATAATGCCGAGTTCATCGGTGACGTCGGCGAGCACTCTGGCGGAGGAGATGAGTATTTCGTTCATGCTGTCGGCGAGCCTGGAAATTTTACGGGTCAGCGCCTGAAGGGATTGCGCGATGAGGAGCGTATCGTCTTTGGACAATGTTTGCGGCTCAAGTATTTCGTTGACATAAGTGCGGTAACCTTTGTCCGTCGGAACGCGGCCGGCCGACTGGTGCGGTTGGGCGAGCAGTTCCCGTTCCTCGAGGTCAGCCATTACGTTGCGGATGGTGGCCGATTGGCAGGTGTTTTTCAACCAGGCGCGACCCGACCGGCTGGCCCGTGCGGATATGCAGGTCAATGACAAATTTCAGGATCAGTTTTTCGCGCTGGGTCGTTTTCATGCGCTGTCTTTGCTTTGTGTTTTAAGGCTTATGATCATTCATAACCAAAATGAAAGATACAAAAAAAAACAAAACTTGTCAAGATTGGAAGAAGACCGGCCCGGG
>JBBIRG010000447.1:0-2166 GCA_037441945.1 Bacteroidota bacterium
GATTTGAACATCAGGTTGAACTGGCGCGCTTCGGTGAATTTTCCTTCATCGCGGCATTTGCAGGCTTTTCGTCCCTTATATGCCTTGTTGCCGCACATCGCTTCGTCGATCTGGTCGGCGCGGAACCGGGCTTTACATTCCTTGCAGTCCACCATCGGATCGGTGAAATTTTCGACATGGCCACTGGCCTCCCATACGCGCGGATGCATAAGTATGGAAGCGTCAATGCCTTCTATATCGTTGCGGAGCGTCATCGAGCGCCACCACGCGTTTTTCAGATTGTTCAGGAGTTCGACGCCTAAAGGCCCGTAATCCCAGCACCCGTTGAGTCCGCCGTATATCTCGCTGGACTGAAAAATAAAACCGCGGCGTTTGCAGAGTGATACTAATTTTTCCATGGTATCGGGCGCAGCCATAAACGTAGTCCTTTTTTAATTCAACTTCAAAAACAAGTGAAGAACATATCGAAAAGAGACATGAAATTCAAATGTTTTGTAAATTAGAAAAATATTTTGTACAATTAATATTGCCACAGATTCACAGATTATTAATCTGTTTGAAAAAAACACCGGTTTCTGTGAATACAATACTGTGGGTTTTTTAACAGATGTTCAACCGGAGAAAAGCCGACACGGAACAAGTAAGAATGCGTATCATATTCATGGGAACGGCTGATTTTGCGGTTCCGGGACTCAGGAAAACGGTTCAATCGGGACATGACATTATAGGCGTCGTTACGGCGCCCGATCTTCCGAGAGGCCGCGGCCAGAAGGTGTCTTTTACGCCGGTCAAAACCACCGCTCTCGAACTCGGCCTGCGGGTTCTTCAGCCCGAAAAGCTTCATGATCTAGAATTCATCGAAACCGTTCGGAATCTGCATCCCGATCTGATCGTGGTCATCGCTTTCCGAATTCTTCCGAAAGAAATATTCATGATTCCTAAATCCGGCAGTATAAACCTGCACGCATCCCTGCTTCCCCGTTACCGTGGAGCCGCGCCGATCAACCATGCCGTCATGAACGGCGACAAGGAAACCGGCGTAACCACGTTTTTCCTGAAAGAGAAAGTCGATACCGGAAATATTATTTTGCAGAAAAAAACAGAAATCGGCGGCGACGAAACAGCGGGCGAACTGCATGACCGTCTGGCTATAATGGGCGCGGAAGCGGTTATGGAAACGATCAATGTGATTGAAAAAAATCAGGCTCATCCGGTCATTCAGGATGAATCGCTCGCTTCCCGTGCCCCGAAGCTGACTAAAGAAAACACGCGGATTGACTGGAACCGTTCCGCTCATGAATTAAAAAATTTCATCCGGGGATTATCGCCGTATCCTTGCGCGTGGACAACGCTTAATGGTGAACCTTATAAATTATACCGGTCTGCCGTTTCTGACGATAAAGCCGCTCCCGAATACGTTCCGGGAACTATAACGGATATTGACCATGAAAAAGGAATCGGCGTGTCAACCGCCAGCTGGGAAATAATTTATATCACCGAAATCCAGCCGCCGTCAAAAAAGAAAATGTCCGCTTCCGAATTCATTCGGGGATATTCACTCCGGAAAAATGACGTTTTTAGCTGAATTATAAATAGATTTCGCCACGAAGGCACGAAGACACCAAGAAAATAAAGTAAAAATAAATTTCGCCATGAATCCGCCACGGCGGACAGGGACACGAAGGCAAAAAGACACCAAAAAAACTATAATGATATTAAAAAAACAGACAACTTAAAGACTTTGTGCCTTTGTGGCAAAAGACTTCCAGCTATGATGCAGAGAAAAAAAAGACAAATTGATAACGACGATCAGGAAGACGGGAAAAAGCCGGTTGTACGTGAAAACAAAACTGAAATCAAGACGCCTGATGATACGGATCCCGTGTTCATACCCGAAGATGAACCAGCCAAAAATGAGTCAACAGATACCCGGGACATTCCTGTGAGCCATAAACGGAAAAAACCCGGTCGCAATCCCTGGCTGACCGGACTGAAACTTTTCGCGTTGGTTAGCGGCATTTCGGCGGGCGTCATTATCGGATTTGCCGTTTATTTCAGCCAGGACCTGCCATCGATCACACAGCTTGAAGTTTACGAACCTAAATTATCGACAAAAGTTTATTCCTCCGACGGAAAGGTGATCAAAGAATTTTACAAGGAACGACG
>JBBIRG010000448.1:0-2158 GCA_037441945.1 Bacteroidota bacterium
AGAGAGCCCATCATGAACGACGAGCGTTACCGACTGCCTCAGCAAAAAAATTACGGTCTTTGGGCGCTGATCGCCGGAAGCGCCGGATTAGCCGCCTCTGCCGCGGGATGGCTGACCGATTCCGCGCAATTCTACCATTCCTGGCTGACGGCCTTTGTTTTCTGGACATCCGTCGGGCTGGGCGGATTGTTCTTTACCATGCTTCATCACTTAGTCGGCGCGACATGGAGCGTTGTCCTGCGCCGCATTTCCGAAACCGTAATGGCCGTCCTCCCGCTGATGATTGTTTTTTTCATCCCCGTTTTCATCGGCCTGCATACGCTTTATCACTGGACGCACGCTGAAACCGTTGCGCGGGACGCCATTTTGCAGAAGAAAGCCGGTTACCTGAACGAGCCTTTTTTCATCATCCGCACTGCCGTCTATTTCATCATCTGGACGGTTTTCAGCGCGCTTCTTTACAGGATGTCCGTACGGCAGGATAGAGGCGATATGAGCGTCAACCGGAAAATGCGCTCCGTCAGCGCGCCGGGCATGATCCTCTTTGCGTTAACCACCACGTACGCGGCTTTCGACTGGCTGATGTCGCTCGAGCCGCACTGGTATTCGACAATTTTCGGCGCGTATTATTTTTCCGGCGCGTTTCTCGGATCCGTGTCGTTGTTCGTCATTCTCTGCTTCAGCCTGCAGCGGATGAACCGGTTAGAAGGTATTGTCTCTGAAGAACATTATCACGATCTCGGAAAATGGATGTTCGGATTCACCATATTCTGGGCCTACATGGGATTCTCCCAGTTCTTCCTGATCTGGTACGCGAACATTCCCGAGGAAACCGCGTTTTACCTTCACCGGTGGGAAGGCAGTTGGCAAGCCGTCAGTGTCGTTTTATTGTTCGGCCAGTTCGTAATCCCTTTTATTCTGCTGATGTTCCGCGCGGCTAAACGCAATAAAAAATTCCTGGCCGCTGTCGCCGTCTTCATTCTGCTGATGCGCTGGATAGATATGTACTGGCTCGTCATGCCGAATTTTCATAAAAGCGGATTCCATTTGTCATGGATGGACCCGGCGTGCATGGCCGGTATTGGAGGAATTTTCATCTGGTATTTCTGGTTCCGTCTGAAACGGCATCCGATTGTTCCGGTACAGGATCCCCTTCTCGAAAAATCCATTCAAATTAAAAACTGAGCGCTATGGAACAGCAACCCCGCCCGAATGAATCCCAAAAACCCGATCTGGATTACCGCCAGGATGATATCAGCACCGCGAAGCTGGTTATTTACATCGGAAGCGGATTCATTATATTCACGATTCTGCTGATACTGCTGGTCTGGGCTTTCAGCGGAAAATCCGACGTGATCAAGGGAACGGATACGGGAAAGGAAATCAGTAACCAAAGAATAGCTCTCAATTCCCGTGAAGACAGCATCCTGACCACTTATGCCCTGATCGACACCATCAACCTGATTTATCGTATGCCTGTTGACAGCGCCATGCATCTGCTGGTAAATGAAAGCGCTGAATTATCCGCCGATCCCATAAAAAAAATCAGGAACGGCAGGTAAAATAAAACCCAACGTTTTGCGTTTCTAAGAAATGGCTCTTTTGACAAACCGGCAACGCAATGTCCGAAACCCATGAATCTTTGATCAAAGAAATCCGGTCGTACGAAGATCGAATGCTGAGGAAACTGACCGTTTTCCGGCGGATGGCGCTTGCGTCCTCAATCGCCTTGTTATTTCAGATCACGCTGGGCGGATGGATACGCGCAATAAGCGTAATACCTCTTTGCCCGGAATGGCCGTCCTGTTTCGGCCGGTGGATCCCGCCTTTATCCGTATCGGACCTGCCCGCGAACTTTCAGGCCGGATCGTTTGATTTCGCTCTGGCCTGGATGGAATTCGTCTTGCGTGTATCGGGCATTTTTATTTTTTTGTTTATATCCTACTCAGCCTTTTATGCCATTCGTTACCTTCATCATTACAGTCCGCTGTTCTTCGGATCGGTCGTCACGCTTCTGCTGATGATCGCCGAGGTCACAGCCGGCAGCCGGATGCTTTACCTGCAAGCCAAGCCCATGCTGGTATCGCTGCATACTGGACTTGCGTTTGTCCTTTTCAGTCTTCTTCTTTATCTGACGTATCACGGTTATCTGAACAGT
>JBBIRG010000449.1:0-1887 GCA_037441945.1 Bacteroidota bacterium
GCGAGTTTGAACGACAATTCGTCGGAATCGACGTCGTGATAAGTGCCGTCGAACAACGTGACCTTGACGTCCACGACCGTGTAGCCCGCGATTACGCCGGAGACCATCGCTTCGCCAACCCCCTTTTCCACCGCGGGAATGAAACGGCCCGGAACAACGCCGCCGACGATTTCATCGACAAACTCAAATCCGGTACCGCGCGGCTTGGGTTCGATTTTCAGGTGAACATGCCCGTACTGGCCGCGTCCGCCGGACTGCTTTTTGTGCTTGTATTCGGAGTCTTTAACGACGCCTTTGATCGTTTCCTTGAACGGAATGCGCGCGTCGATCAGCTCGACCTCGACGCCGAAACGGTCTTTGAGCCGCTTGGTGACGATGGTCAAATGCATTTCACCCTGTCCGCTGACGATGCTCTGGAGGGTTTCCGTGTCGTAAGAATAAACGAATGAAGGGTCTTCTTCGTGCAGGGTGTGCAAACCGGTACTGATTTTGGTTTCGTCGGTTTTACCCTTTGGAATGATCGCGAACGTGATGATGGGTTCGGGGATTTTCGATTTCGGGAAAACAACCGACAGGCTTTTATCGCACAGAGTGTTGTTTGTATGCGTATCGCGCAATTTGACGAGAGCGGCGATATCGCCCGCGGAAACCGTGCCGACGTCCACGCGTTCTTTACCGTTCAGCAGGAATACCTGCCCGATCCTCTCCACCAGGCTTTTGGAGGTGTTCATCACGTCGTCGCCGGTCTTGACCGTTCCGGAATAAACGCGGAACAGCGAGAGTTCGCCGACATGCATTTCGCTGATGGTTTTAAAAACGAAAGCGGAGAACGGCGCATCGGTCTTGCATTCGATCTGGATTTCCTTGCCCGCGTTATTGGTCGCTGTTTTCGCTGGAACGTCGAGCGGCGAAGGTCCGTACTGGCTTAAAAAATCGAGAAGCGATTTGATTCCGACGGAGTTGGCCGCGCTGGCGGAGAAAATCGGAACAATTTTTCCACTGATGACGCCTTTGCGCAAACCGCTGAGAAATTCGTCATCGGGCAGCGTGCCGGACTCAAAGAAATGTTCCATGAACTGATCGTCACTTTCAGCGGCGTTCTCAATCAATGCTTCGTGGAGTTTGCTGATTTTATCCTTAACGTCGGCGGGAAGATCGAGGGATTCAAAATTTCCGGATTTGTCGGTTGCGAATTTGAATAATTTCTGCTGGACGGCGTCGGCGATCTGGTGAAAATCTGCTTTTCCGAATCCGATCGGGCGGGTAAACTCGGCGACATGCCGGTCGCCGCCGAACCGCTTGATCAGCATCTGCGCCGTGTTTTCGTAATCGGCGTTTTCCTTGTCGAGCCCGTTGATGATGAACATAACCGGTTTGTTGTATTCCATGGCGTAGTTCCAGGCGGCTTCGGTTCCGACTTCCAGCACCGGGCTAGCCTGGACCGGGATGACAACCATATCCGCCACGCTCATCGCGCAAACAACTTCACCGCGGAAATCGGCATAGCCGGGTGTATCCAGAATGTTAATTTTCGTCCCTTTCCAGTCGGCGTGCAGCAGGGAGGCGTTTATCGATATTTTACGCTCGATTTCATCCGGGTTGTAATCGCTGGACGTAGATCCGTCAACAACTGTGCCAAAACGTTTTTTTTTCCGGTTACGTACAAAATTGATTCCGCGATGGTCGTCTTTCCGGTTCCTCCGTGAGCTGCCAGGCACAGGTTTCGAATTTTATCGGGCGTATAAGTCTTCATGGGATCATCTCCAGTATAACAGGGTTATTGGGTACCTTTCAATAAAATCTGCGTAATCTATATAAGCAAAACATCAAAATCAAATTAATTTGCACGAATTTTCTGGGTTCCCGGGATATTTCGCACCTTTGCGT
>JBBIRG010000449.1:1904-2152 GCA_037441945.1 Bacteroidota bacterium
TGGACAGCCTTTCTGCCAATGCGGGAGAAATGGTGTTGTTTTTCAGGAAAAAAATTCCGACATTCCATTGATTTTTCATAATATGCAGGAGACGACATTGAAAAGACTAGGCATTGATCTTGACAGTATACTCCGATTAAGGGAATGGGGCGGAGGCGCGACGCCCGATCCGGTGCAGATCATTTCGGCGCTGGAAATGGCGGGCGCGGACAGCGTCGTATACACAGCGTGGGGAGGGAATTCCGTTT
>JBBIRG010000450.1:0-2117 GCA_037441945.1 Bacteroidota bacterium
TTTGCGCTGAAGCTGTTTTTTGTCCGGCAGTATCAGCGTATAGTCTGCGATTTTTGCGGGTGATAAGGATCGGCTTAAAGCGTATTCCACCACCTCACTATCCTTTCCCTCGCATAGCAGTATACCGATGCTGGGATTTTCATTGGATTTTTTTACGTCGCGATCAAGGGCTTCAAGATAAAAGTTTATTTTGCCGAGATATTCAGGCCTGAAATCGGTGATCTTCAGCTCGAAAACGAGCAGGCACTGGAGTTCCCTGTGAAAAAAAAGAAGATCAATAAAGTAGCCGTTCATGCCAACCTGGATTTTGATTTCTTCGGCAATAAAAAGAAAATTCTTCCCCAGTTCAAGAATGAAAAGCTTGAGGTTTTTTATCAGACCCTTCTGCAGATCGCTTTCAATATGCCCCTCTGGCAGGCCTAAAAACTCAAAAACAAAATGGTCTTTGAATACGCTTCGTATATTCATTTCATTACCGTTTGATATGACGGCCTGCTGTTTGAAAGCATCGTTCGTTCATAAACTGCGGAATCCAATTGTCGTTCCAGTTCACGAGAAGAATATTTCTCTTTTACGGATGGGGTTATATAAAAGAGCCTTTCTTCTGCGGTTTTAGCTTTAGATAAAAAAAGCAAGTGATTTGTCCAGCTTAATTGTGTCAGCAGCGCTGACACAAATTCAGAACCGTTATAAGCATCAAAAAACCGATTCATTCTGTATAGGTTTCGCCGGTTAAACCCTTTATAATCCGGTCCGTAAGAATTCAGATATTTGACAAGCTGATCAACCGCTTTATCGCCCCATTTTGATTCGACGAGCTTTTTGCTGATATAAGCGCCGATATTCCAATACAGCATAATCATCTCGGTATTCACTGACTTTAGGGCGTTAGTCCGGGCTTTGTCTATGATGTTCTTTATTTCTGTGAATTGCCGGTTGTTTTCTGATGAGATGCCGGTATTATTCATACTTCAGATACGATGAGTGTTTTTCGCCATTTTCAGACATACTTACTTTTTCATTTGAAATTAATAAGAATTAAATGCAATTCCGTATATAAAGATTTGCTGTTATTTTGATGTATGCTTTTTATTAAAAACACTTATTACCCTATTTCTGTGTTATAGCTAATTCGACTTATCAATTACGGGGCAATAATATTGAATGTTTCAACGAAAATCAAGGCGTAAAAAAGGCTGCCCCGGCGAACCGGGACAGCCCCATGAAGTCAAACCAAAAAAAGGTTTTTCTTATCTGCGCGCGATCGGATCCGGATTGCCGTCAGGGTCATTGAGGGCATAACCGTCGGTCGCCACGTTACCGAGCAGCAGAATTCCGCAGACATGCGGGGCGGCCATTGAGGTTCCGCTCATTGTAGTCGTTCCGCCGCCTTTGTACAGCGAAAGAATGTTGACGCCGGGAGCGGCATAGTCAATAGGAGGATTGGCAAAGTTCGAGAAAGAGGCAAATTTATTGAGATTATCAATCGCGGAAATCGTGTACACATTCGCGTGGTTGACGCGGGCCGGGGAGCAGTTGTTCGCGTTCTGCGCTTCATTTCCTGCGGCAATCGCGAATTTGACGCCTTTACCGGCGGCGTTAAGGACAGCCGCGTCCAGAGCCGTGCTGATGCCTCCGCCTAAACTCATGTTCGCGACTTCGCCGGCCACAGCCGCGGCGGCTACATAATCAACACCGGCGATCACGCCCGAAGTCGTCCCGCTTCCCGTGCGCGTTAAGACTTTAACAGCAACAACCGTCGCGCCGGCGGCAACGCCGACAACATTGATATCATTATTTATTGCGGCAACCGTGCCGGCAACATGAGTGCCATGACCGTTTCCGTCATCAGCGTTTTTCTCTTTTGTAAAGTTCTTGCTCCTGGCAAGGTCAACCGTCAGGTCGGGATGATCTAAATCGATACCGGAGTCGATGATCCACGCGCGTTTGCCGACGCCGTTGCCCGCTCCGCCGATGCGTGTAATGCCCCAGGGAATTGTCTGAGCGGTCGTTTTGCCCATAGATTCATTCGCCTTGTAATCCGGAATCCGGAAAACCTGTTCCTGTTCGATATATTTCACGCGCGGATCGGATTTCAGCGCGTCAACGCGGTCAGA
>JBBIRG010000451.1:0-2112 GCA_037441945.1 Bacteroidota bacterium
CTTCATCTCGCCAAGATAATTTTCAAGTCCCCGCAATTTTTCTTCGGCTTGGGCAAGATTCGTGTCCTTATTTTTTTTATACGTTTCAATGTTCTTCTTCAGCTCATCGATCTGAGCGGGGAGGTCTTTTTCCAGCGTGTTTTTAATCCTCAGCTCATTTCGTTTGAGATGATCCATTATGTTCCGGTGCCCGATAACCGCAGCCGACGACGGCAGATTTACGAGGCCTCCTGTATGATCCATATGATAATGCGTCAGAATGACGTAGCGAACCGTTTTTTCGGTCACGGACTTAATTTGTTCCATCATCTTGGCGCCGTCTGTGGGGTAAGCGCCCGCATCAACAACGATTACCTCTTTTCCGGTAACCAGAAAAACCGCGTTTCCGCCCCGGATATCGATGAACTGAAATAATCGATCCGTGATTTGCTTGGGTTTATTTTGAGCGGACACCCCGGCTGAAGAGTTCATAGCCGGCATGATAATGACGATGATAGAAAATATTACAATCCATTTGTTTTCCATACTTTTCCTTTCAGACTTTTTGAGCCTCATATTTAATCGCCGCCAAGAAAAAAAAAGGGTAACCGAGGTCACCCTTTTCTGACAACATCAACTGTCAGTCGCCCAGCGTAGCGACCATCACGGCTTTAATCGTGTGCACCCGGTTTTCCGCCTGATCCCATACGATGGAAGCGGGAGACTCAAACACGTCTTCAGTGACTTCCATGCCGTCGAGTCCGAATTTCTTGAATATGTCCTCGCCGATTTTCGTCTCGCGGTTATGGAACGCGGGCAGACAGTGCAGGAATTTACATTTCGGGTTGCCGGTCAGTTCCATAGTTTTTTTATTGACCTGGTAGGGTTTGAGGAGGTCAATTCTTTCGGCCCAGGCGGAATCGGCTTCACCCATGGACACCCAGACGTCCGTGTACAGGAAATCGCAGTCTTTGACGGCGTCGACGACTTTGTCGGTTATGAGGATTTTCGCGCCGGTTTCTTTTGCGATTTCACGCGCGGTCTTTTGCAGTTCGTCGGTTTGATGGAGTTTCACCGGCGCGGCCGCGCGGAAATCCATGCCCATTTTCGCCGCGCCGATCAGGAGCGAATTGCCCATATTGTTGCGCGCATCGCCGAGGTAACAGAATTTCACCTGGTGCAGAGGTTTGTCTGAATGCTCCATCATCGTCATCAGGTCGGCGAGAATCTGAGTGGGATGGAATTCGTCGGTAAGCCCGTTCCATACCGGCACGCCGGCGTATTTGGCGAGTTCCTCGACAATTGCCTGGCCGAAACCGCGGTATTCGACGCCGTTATACATGCGCCCGAGTACGCGCGCGGTGTCTTTCATGGATTCCTTGTTCCCTATCTGCGAACCTGACGGCCCTAGATACGTGACCTGCGCGCCCTGATCGAACGCCGCGACTTCAAATGCGCAACGTGTGCGCGTGGACGCTTTCTCGAAAATCAGCGCGATGTTCTTGCCTTTCATCCGCGGCTGTTCATAACCGCCGTATTTGGCCTTCTTCAGGTCGAGAGATAAATGCAACAGAAATTTCAGTTCTTCCGGCGTGAAATCAAGCTCTTTCAGGAAATGCCGGTTTCTTAAATTGACGGGCATAAGACCTCCGCAATAAAATATAATGTTAATGTTTATTTCATTACAATTCTTGTTCCGGCTTCTTTATTGCTCAGCTGGCCGGCTTCGGTAATGATCGCGTATTTTCCTCCGTTTTCCACGAAACTGACCGCGGCGCGGATTTTCGGACCCATGCTTCCCGCGGCGAACTGTCCTTCATCGAGATATTTTTTCGCTTCCGCGACCGTAACGACGTCCAGCGCTTTTTCACCCGGTTTACGGAAATTGATGTACGCCTTGGGAATGTCCGTCAGGATATAAAATTCGTCGGCGTTTATCTGCGTGGCTAAAAGGGACGAGGCCAGGTCTTTATCGATAACCGCGTCAATGCCCTGTAGTTTCTTTTCTTTTACGTAAAAAACAGGAATGCCTCCCCCGCCGACGGCGATAATGACCTGTCCGTCCCGCGCGAGCTTTTCGATAGACTGCTGGTTGTTGACCCGGATTGGCTTCGGAGAAGCGACGACTTTACG
>JBBIRG010000452.1:0-2108 GCA_037441945.1 Bacteroidota bacterium
CTACGACTGCCTGCGTGGAGATGTTTGGAAAGCGTATGAATGCTTTTTGCTTTTTAAATGCGCTGCCCTTGCTTGCTAAATCATTCTGTTTACAATGTTCTTTGATATATCTCGCCCGCTTGGTTCTAAAATCAAGGGTGGAGTGTGTTCTTTCGGTTATGCTAAATTCATCAAACGGATAATCATTCCACGATGAGTAAAAAACAGGCGCCGTTTGCTGAAAACTTACGATATAAAAAATCTATATCGGAATTCAGAAACAAAATATTTCTTTACCCGCGGATCACGTACTGTGGAATTGTTTTCATAGCATAACCGTTTCTGTTAATTAGCGCTTCAAATTTGATTCATGATGATCCTTCCTGAGCGCATCCAACGTAACGGTTTCTTCTAACCGCGGCATATTCCACTGATCGCGGATCTGAAATGTGATTTGTACCGGTTGTTTACGGAAATCAATTTCAATCAGCCCGTAATTCATGTCTCGGTACACTTCGCCGATCCGATACCGGTTGGCGTTTTTCATGAATGTGCACGAAAGCCAGCTTTTGTGATGCGTCATGCCGCTGGATGTGATTTCATACAAAGGATAACCTGTTGGCGAATCATCCATTCGGGAGATTTCACCCCAGTGCCGGTCGCCGCTGAGCAGGATGATGCCAGGCTTTTTTGTCTCGCTCAGCAGATTCATAAAACGTTCCCGCGATTTCCGGTAATCACCCCAATTCTCCGACCAGTGCTCGTATGGAATCAGTTGAGTGGACGATCCGATGAATGTAATAACCGCGGAATCGTTCCGAATATCATTTTTCAGCCACTCCCACTGAGTCTCTCCGAGCATGTCCGCGTCCTTGCCGGGCTTGTCCCGGAAATAGCGTTCATCCGGCAGTATGATTTTGATCCGGTGATTTTCAAAAACGTATTCGTAACCCGCGTAAACGCCTTCCTGTTTCCGGCGCGGACTGCTCTCCGGCTCATCGAGAAAATCGAGCAGAAGCTCCTGGCTGCGGATTTTCGGAGGATACCACTTTCCCGTATTATTCTCGCCGAAATCATGATCGTCCCACACGCCGATTACGGGACAGGTTTTCAGCAATTGACGATACCAGGGTTTGCTCTTCTGGATGTTATAATAATTTTTCATTTTATCCATGTCGCGCGTATCGGCGTAGATGATATCCCCGAGCCAGATCCAGAGATCGGGCTGTTCGGTGACGATGTGTTTCCACAGCGGCTGCGGACGGTCGTGTTTGCTGCAGGATCCGAACGCGATCCGGAATACACCTGGCGGTTTATGGGAATAACTGATATTCTCCGGTAGCGGATCTTCCGTAACGGTTGTACAGCCTGTCAATATAATGATCCACAAAGGCAGTAATATATACCGTTTCTTCATAAGGATTCGTCCGAACGAATGAGTTGATAAACATTTTCTTTCGCGACCAACCGCCCGATAAGATCTTCGTCGTGGGAGATAATCAGCACCGACGTACCCTGCCGGATGGTTTCGGCGATGACACGAATCAAGTTCTGCAAACTGATAAAATCGAGTCCGTTGAACGGTTCGTCGAGTATCAGCAAGCCTGGGCGTAGAATCAGCGCGCGAAAGAGTCCGACTTTCTGTTTCTGCCCGCCGCTGAGCCGTTTTACGGTTTTTTTCATGAACAGCGGATCGGGCGTTTCGCGGAACAGCGCGCTGAATTCTTTGAGCAGACCGCTTTCGGAGAACGGTTCTTTCAAGGGAAGCCCGCGAAAATGCGCGATTACCGGCGCTTCGGGATTCAGCGTCTCATCGGCGTGCTGGAAAACCATAGCGATACGTTTTCCCCACAGCGCGCGCCATGAAGATTCAGGCGTTTCACTGTTCATTTCGTGGTCTAAAAAACGCATGCGCAAATTTTTTGAAGGAACAAGACCGCTGATCGTTTTGACGAACAACGTTTTTCCGAATCCGCTCGGCGCTTTGAGATAAACCATTGATCGTTCGGGAACGGTTAGTTCGCCTGTGTCGCCGGCATGATTCCTGAAACCGTAAGTGCGCCCGTAAATCGTCAGGCCGGGCTGAACCGTCAGTACAGCTTTTGCGTCAGGATCCGCGCGGAATTTCT
>JBBIRG010000453.1:0-2102 GCA_037441945.1 Bacteroidota bacterium
CGGTCATCGTTGAAGCCGTCGGTTATATAAAAAAATTAACGGATAAATTAACCGCTGAAGGGTCGACCGAGGGAATTGATATTTCCGGTATTCTCACAAAACTCGACGCATTCAAATAAACCTCTCCGATAAAACGAATGATCAAACCGGGCGCTGAGCCTTTTCTGTTTCACTCCCCATCTGCGCGCTCCGCGTTACTCTGCGTTCACTGCTTTACGTCGACTCCTTTTTCCATGGCGGAACTCGGCCGGCATGCCGCGAACGACGACCTTTCCGTTCATTCCGTTTTATTGCCGGGACACGGAACAAACCATCTCGACCTGGAGAAAACAACCTGGAATGACTGGTACACATCCGTTGAAAATTATTATAAAAATTTATCCGGCTCTTACGAGAAAATATTTCTTTGCGGACAATCACTCGGCGCCCTGCTCGTCCTGACACTGGCGACTTTTTACAACCCCGCCGGAATCATCAGCATATCATCCGGCATACGACTGAAAAACAAATTAACCGCGTTGATTCCTTTATTTAAACATGTGAAACGGTTTACCGTAAAAAAAAACGGTCCCGATATAAAAAATCATTGGGCCCGGAAAAAAGAAATTCATAATCCGATAATGCCGCTTCGCAGCATTCACGAAATCCAAAAAGGTTTGAGATTATTGAAAAAAAGATTACCTTTGGTTCATGCGCCGGTTTTGTTTATTCACGCAGCCGACGACAAGGTCATTGATATCCGCAGTATGGAGCACTGTTACCGTCATGTCGGATCGGAAAATAAAAGCAAGATTATTCTTGAAAACAGCGGACATGTCGCGACCCTGGATAACGATAAGGACCGCCTATTTGAAGAAACCCGAAATTTTATAAGCACGTTGATGAAATAAATTTTATCATTTATACATTTTTACCGGAGATCAAAATGAAACGTATCATCTTAACATTGATCATCTCCATCATTCTGGCCGGCTGCGCCGGAACGCAGGGGGCAAAGCAATCAGACGGCCGGTTAGACAAGGCGATAGCGGAATCCGACAAGAACAAATCCCAAAAGCTGGATTTCCTGAAAGATGAAAAACTCCCGAATGAAGAATATGTCCCGTCGGACAGCGGATTGGCCGGGACTAAGACGGTTGATGGTTTTTCAGAAATTCCGCCGACCCTTTCAGCCCGTTTCCGCATACAGCTTTTTTCCGGAAGCGCCGAGAACGCGCATAAAATGTACCGACGTTACACTTCCGAACGGAACTCGACGGATGTTTACGTTGTATATGAAAGCGAATCGAAAACATGGAAGGTATGGGCAGGCAATTTCATGACAAAGAATGAAGCGGACAATGCCAAAACCAGACTCATCGAAGCCGGCTATGAAGGCGCCTGGGTTAGGGAAATGCCTGCCGCGGAAAAGAAAACAACGGCCGATCAGGAATTATTCTGGGTGCAATTGGGATCATACCAGAAGGAATCATCCGCTCAACAGTTGTTTCAGAAAATCAGCGGCGAATATAAAGACCAGGTCATCATCAAAACGGTAGGCGAAACCTATAAGGTATGGATCGGAGGATTTTCGGAGCGCAGTTCGGCTGATAAATTGAAGGCAAAATTAAACCAGTCCGGTTACCCGGGCGTTTTTGTCGTGCAAGGTTTAGAATAAAGGAAACGGAACAAGATGATACGTTTTCAGGACGTAACCGTAACGCACGGCGCCAAAAACAGCCTTTCGGAAGCGTCTTTCGAAATCCGGCCCGGGGAGTTCGTCTGCTTGTTGGGCTCAAGCGGCGCCGGCAAGAGCACCATTCTTAAACTGATCTACATGGATTTATTCCCTACTTCCGGATCAGTGCAAATCGGTGAATTTTCCTCGCAAACGGTCCGAAAAAGGGAAATCCCCTATCTTCGCCGTCAGCTCGGAATTGTTTTCCAGGACTTCCGCCTTCTGCGCGACCGGAATGTGTACGACAATATTGCGTTCGCCCTGATGGTCATTGACACCCCCGGTAAGGAAATCCCCAAAAAAGTCATGCGTGTGCTGGCCGAAGTTGGCCTTTCCAATATGAAAAATCGGATGCCGCACGAATTATCAGGAGGCGAACAGCAGC
>JBBIRG010000454.1:0-2100 GCA_037441945.1 Bacteroidota bacterium
ATCTCTACCGCCGAGTACACAATTGATGACCGCCCATGAAACCCGGCCGCTGCTGCAGATGATCATCGATTCGGCAATTCAGGCCGTGCCGCAGGCTGAAAAAGGGTCTTTGCTGATCCATAATCCGAAAAACCAGACGCTGGAAATTCTCGCGCATCACGGCTATTCCGACGATTATATTCGGCAATTCTCTCTTCCGGTCGGTCGGGGCTATTCCGGGATTGCGTTCCAGGAACAACGGGACATGGTCATTCCGGATATGAATCATCCGGACGCGAAACGTTTCTGTATCGATAGGCCTCATTCGCAAAACGGCGCCATAAGGTCGGCCATCACGGCTCTGCTGAAATACCAGAACAAACTGATCGGCACGATTTCACTGGAAAACGCGTCGGTAACGCATGCCTTTAATGAGAACGATCTTCGCCTGCTGAGCCTTTTCGCCTCTCAGGCCGCGATGATTATTGAAAATGTTAACCTCCTGCAATCGATCCGCCGACATTCTTCCGAGCTTGAAATCCTGTATCTTTTTAATTCCAGGATCATTTCCTGCCATCACGCGGATGAGATCCTTCAGGAAAGCCTGACATCCGCGATGCAGGCCGTTCCTTCAGCGGAACGCGGCTATGTGCTTTACCGTGACCAGTCGCACGGCAACTGGACCCTTCCGTTTCACAGGGGATTTTCTCCCGAAAAGATAAACGATGTCCTTCGGGCGGTTGACCAATCCTATATCGGATGGGCCATGCTACAGCATCAGGCTGTACTTTTTACAGAAGACCGGCCCGAGCCCTACCGGCAGATGCTGTCCCTGAAATCCTCCTATCCGTTTCCCCTGCAATCGGCAATTGTGTCTTTTTTTACAGTCGATGAGTACATCAACGGCGCTCTGGTCATAGAAACTTCAAAATCATCGCAGGCATTTACGGGCGACGAACTGAAATTATGCACGACCCTGACGGCGCAGGCTTCCGTCGCCTTGCAAAACGTTAAATGGTTTTCGACGCTTGAACGGCGGGTGGATGACCGGACGCGTCAACTGCGCGAGTTGAATGAGCGAATTCTCGAAACCGACCGTCTCAAATCCCAGTTCCTCTCCAACATCAGCCATGAACTGAGAACACCTCTCAATGCTGTTATCGGCTTTTCTGAACTCCTGCTCGACAAGGTCCTGGGCGATATCAATTCCGACCAGGTCGAATGCCTGGAAGACATTCACGCTAGCGGAAAACACCTTCTGAACATCATCAATGATATTCTCGACCTCTCCAAAATCCAGGCGGGAAAAATGGATTTGTTCTTGGAGGATTTCATTCTTCAGGATGTTCTTTCATCTGTCGAAAGGAGCCTGACGCAGGTTTTACGGAATAAGGAACAGCGTATCGTGACGCGTATCCCCAAAGACCTTCCGATGGTTCACGCGGACATCAAGAAATTCAAGCAAATCTTGAGTAATCTTATCAGTAACGCGGGCAAATATTCACCGCCGCAGAGCGAAATTGAGATCGAAGCGGAATACATCACGCAGGAAAACATACGCTGGATTCAGATCGGCGTCATCGACCACGGCAAGGGCATTCGCGCCGAGCACCAGGAAATTATATTTGACGAATTCCGGCAGGTGGACGGCAGTCACACGCGCGAGGATTCCGGAACCGGTCTGGGACTAGCCTTATGCCGTCATCTTGTTGAATTGCAAGGCGGACATATCTGGGTCGAAAGCGAACCCGGGAAAGGCAGCCGGTTTTCTTTTCGCATACCGATCGAAACCTCATTCACGATTGAAGGGTTTAACGGCAATAAATTGTCCGTAGCCGCCGGAAAAAGCAAACGCGTACTGATCGTCGAGGACGATTCCATTTCCGCCGGATTCCTGAAAAAATTCATGGAAATGGAAGGCTTTGACGTTTACGTAGTTCATCTAGGGGAATATGTCGTCGCGGAAGCCAAACGCATACAGCCGCTCGTGATCACACTCGACATAATGCTGCCCGGCATCAACGGCTGGCAGGTTTTGCAGGACCTGAAATCCGACCCGCAGACCGCGCCCATTCCCGTTCTCATTGTCTCCGCGACAGACGACGACCATGTTTACCGCGT
>JBBIRG010000455.1:0-2090 GCA_037441945.1 Bacteroidota bacterium
GCAAATGGGTGGGGTTTGAATCGATTAACAAATTTATGTTTTAATCACTGTCGTTTTAATTATGAAACTATTAATAAATAAGTCTCCTTCGTTGATGAAGTCTTCATAATAGCGAACATCGGATCACGCCGTTTTCCCGGAAATTGCATGAGTGGCTGGTCTTTTAAACCGATAAGATCAACCGGAAAGGTGAAAGCCTTCAACATCCGTTTAATCGCCATGGTATCGCTTCGAGCGGAGAATGATTCGACTGACAACCATAAACCTTTACGACAGGGACTTGATAATGCACCTGAAAATTATTTTAAGACGTTAATGATAATACGACAACCGGATTTCACAAGAAACACAAAACCGATTAACCCATATTTAAAATGAATTGAAACCACACTGCAGATTTTTTATGAAAACATTTTTGGCCGGGAGAATGAATGCTATACGCTGAAAGAAGGAATCCAATAATTGTCTGGATATTAAATTCAGATATTTATTGTTATGGTTTCATAATCTCACTGAAAAAAAGTATCCATAATGTTTTATTATTCGGTTGCGTGGCACGGTATGCGCATGTTCACTATTCGCGTTACCGCCGGGATTTGTGTTTTCTTTTGATCCTCAACATCATATTGCACAGCCAACTGCGGCTTCTTAATATCAAAATGAAACCACTCCCGCGAGTCAAAAACAGGATGCCTTCCGGCTACTTTCGAAAAATGCCGGTTCGGAAAAAAAATCAAGAACGGTTTTACTGAAAGTTTTTTTTTCGGCTTTTCCCGGCTTCGTTCCAGACAAACGTCGAAAACTCAAAATGAAGAACTTTCCGGATTCCCGGACATTCGGTAAAGGAAAAAGTAAGTAAAGGTTTACATTCAAATACTATTTAAAAATAATTCTTGATCCCATTTCAGGTAAATCGCAACTTTTTCTAAACCCGCGAAAAGCATAACTGTTTACGCTAATCGGGTTGTCGAATTTTTGTTACCAATAAGAACGTTATTATTTTTAAACCTGCAAGGTTTATGGTCATATTATAAAATCTTTCCGCCCGAAAAGATCATACGGCTATATACGACTCTTATAAACCTTGCAAGTTTATCTTGATTTACTTCACCAGCGCCATTTTCTTAACGACGACGCCATGCGAAGTCTCCAGCCGGTACAGGTACACGCCGCTGGAAACAGCCGTTCCTTTGTCACAGCGGCCGTTCCAGATCACATTGTAATAACCGGCGTTGCGTGAATCGTTCACTAATTCCTTCACCTTCTGGCCGAGGACGTTATAAACCGTCAGTTTCACCTTTCCGTCCTGCGGAATTCCAAATCGGATCGTCGTCGTGGGATTGAACGGGTTCGGGTAATTCTGCGCCAGTTCCACCTTCACGGGCAGGAATTCATGATCGGGATTGTACATCAGCTTGTACATGCCGTACTGATGCACCTTCGCCTGTACCTGTCCGTTCTTCCCCTCTCCGCCGGTGTAAATCCATTTGCCGTCATGCTCCGTATAAAGGCCGACCTTCCGTTCATCGTAATCCGTGTAACGGGTCTGCAACTCAGATACAGCGTCTTCATTATACCTCAGCGTGATGGTAATCCCCTGTCCTTCCCGTAACGGCGCCGATCCCTGTATGTTCAGCCCTTCGCCGATGTCAGACCACTGACCGGATATCTTCGCCATCGTCATCAATGACTGTCCGTGAACGGTCTTCGTTTCATAATTCATCCGGCTGACCATCAGGTAACCGTCATCTCCGAATGTGCGTTTCTCCGCGGCGATCTTCCAACCGCCGGCCTCCGAAACCATCGCCAGCGCCTGTTCTTTGGCGATCGCGCCGATCGTGTAAACCCGGCTGAGGTTAGTCACATTATATGCCGAATCGGTACCGTTGATGGAGAGGAAGAGTTTTCCGGCGGAGGTCAGCTTGTAGGGGGCCTGATAAAACCGGCGGGCCGCTGATTCGAGGTCGAATGCCAGAGCGGATGTGTCTTTCAGCGTATTTCCAGCGTCTCGCAAGCCTACAAATCCAGTAAGAGTACGCAACGGTTTGCCTGCGATCACATTCACTGATAAATATTGTTTCAAAACGCTT
>JBBIRG010000456.1:0-2086 GCA_037441945.1 Bacteroidota bacterium
CGCGATCGGCGATATTATCGGAGCTCCGTGGCTTGCGCATGTCGCCTCGCACGAAGGAATCGTCTGCGTCGAAAAAATCGCCGGAAAAGAAACGCACCCGATTGATTACAAGTCCATTCCCGGATGCACGTACTGCCAGCCGCAGGTCGCGAGTATCGGTCTGACGGAACAGAAAGCGAAAGAACAGGGATATGAGATTAAAGTTGGCAAATTCCCTTATATGGCAAATGGAAAAGCCCGCGCTATTCAGGAACGGGACGGGTTCGTCAAAGTCATATTCGACGCGAAATACGGGGAACTTTTAGGCGCGCATATTTTGGGTTATGACGCCACAGAGCTTCTCGCTGAATTCGGCATCGCCAAAGCGCTCGGAGCGACTTACAGGGAAATCGGCAATACGATACACGCCCATCCGACGCTTTCGGAGATGATCATGGAATCGGCGCTCAGCGCTTACGGCGAAGCGGTGCATATCTAACTTTTTGCCGCCAAGTCACGAAGACACGAAGAAATCTGTTTGCCCGCGAAATACGCGAATTACGCGAAATACATTTATAAGTAAAATATGAATTTTTTCGCGTTTTTCGTGTGTTTCGTGGGAAGGTCTTATAGCTTTTAGGTCGCGCCGAAGAACGCCTTGACATGGTAAACGAGTATTTTTACATTATCTTTAAGTTTGATCAGCAGAACCTTCCGCGGGTTCTGTGAATAAAATCAGATGAAGGATAAACAACCAAAAGGCTTTTCAATTTATGCAGTCAATCCGGAAGGTTCGCTGTATACGGTAAGAGGTTAAAATATGAAAATCACTTCTGCTGAATACATTAAAAGCGTTTATCAACTAACAGAATTACCCGCGCGTGAATTGCCCGAGGTGTCCTTTTTCGGTCGATCCAATGTCGGAAAATCTTCTCTGATCAATTGTTTATTATCCAGAAAAATAGCCAAAATCAGCCAGACTCCCGGAAAAACGCAATGTCTGAATTACTTTCTGATCAATGACCGGTTTTATTTTGTAGATGCCCCCGGATACGGATACGCGAAAGTACCGCCGGAGGTCAAAAAGCATTGGGATAAACTGCTGGATGACTGGATTAATCTCAAAAAAACAGACAGACTGATTATTCATATTATTGATTCTCGTCTCGAACCCCAGGATTCCGATATTAATCTTCAAATGTGGCTGAAAAAACACAGAATGCCGTATTTACTTATTGCAAATAAAACCGATAAACTAAAGAAACGGCATCTGAATAAACAAATTGATCTGTTTCGATCCGAATTCCGTATTGAACAGGAGAATATCATCTCGTTTTCGGCAACAGAAGGAACTGGCAAAATTCAATTATGGAAAAGAATTGGACAACTTTTATTTAGTATTCCTAAACAATAATTATGACTAAAAAGATATTCATAAACGGAAAAATATTTACAGGAAGCAATATTGATATTGAGGCCGTTGCGGTTAATAACGGTTTCATTGAATACACAGGAAAAACCCGTGACCTGTTGAATCAATTTTCCGATTATGAAATAATTGATTTACAGAATCTTAGGGTAATGCCCGGATTCATTGATTCACATACGCATTTTTTAGCGTATTGCCTTAAGCAGGAACAGATTGATTTAGACGGATTATCTTTAGAGCAATGCATTGAAAAAGTAAAACTTAAGGTTAAAGAATCTAAGCCGGGAGAATGGATTTTAGGACAGGGATGGAATAAGAATATTTGGTCAAATCCAGAATTTCCAAACCGGTTTATTTTGGATATAGTTTCACCTGATAATCCGGTCTGTCTGGAGTCTAGGGATTACCATTCAACATGGATCAATTCAAAAGCCCTCGAGTTGATACATTGCAGACAAAATATTGAAAATAATGATCTTGTTTTAAAGGATAAGCATGGTATCGCAACGGGTGTTTTTTTCGAGTCCGCTCGTGAAATGATATGGAATTATCTTCCAAAACCTGATAAAAACCAAAAGAAAAGCGCATTAAGAAAGTGTTTGCATCTTGCTTATAAAAACGGCCTTTCAGGAGTGCATTCCTTCGAGACAATGGAAGATTATTATATTCTTAAAGAAT
>JBBIRG010000457.1:0-2069 GCA_037441945.1 Bacteroidota bacterium
GATCAGCCGGTTCTGGTCGGTGACGTCCTTCGCTATGATCGAAACACCGACGATATCCATCAATTCGTTTTTGATCGGAGACGCGGTAACGTATACGGCGACTTTGCCGTTCTTGCCCATCATTTCGCATTCGAGGTTTTTCAGCGCGTCGCCCTCCATTGTTTCAATGACCATCTGGCGCAACAGGCGTTTGTTGTTTTCCGGAGAGAGGATATCCGCCGGTTGGCCGATTATGTCGTGAGCGCGGTACCCGAACAGTTCTTCCGCGCCTGGATTCCACGTCACCACGCATTGCGTCTTTCCGACGCAGAAAATCGCGTCTGCGGCAGACTGGATCAGGTTCTTCAGGTAATCTTCAGTTCTTTCCTCATGAATAAAATATCGCGTCATGCAACACCGGCTTTCTGGTGAAAGTGTTGAAAGTTAATCAAAATAATTCGTCGTCAAGTCGGGCATAATCCGATTACGCCGAGCATTCGCCCGGAGACGCCGCCCCCGCCCCGGTGCGAAAAAAACAAATCCTGCCGTTCCACCGTGCATAATCCGCTTTGAACGACGTTTAGCACGCCGGCCTCCCGGAGTTGTAGCTCGGTCGCTTTCCAAAGATCCAGATGAGGTTTTACAAAGCCGTTCCGCATTAAAACAGTTTCAGGAAACTGAGCGGCAACGTCCTCGCCGACTTCATAGCAATCCGGGCAAACCGACGGGCCGATGCACGCAATGACGTCGTCCGGCTGTGCGCCGAAAGTTTCCGTCATCCGTTGAATAGTTTGATAAACGATGCGCTGCATCGTTCCTTTCCATCCGGCGTGAATGACTCCGGCGATTTTCCGGCGCGGCTCAAAAAAAATTACAGGCGCGCAGTCCGACGCGGTTACGGTGAGATAGACGTCCGGCTTATCGGTGAAGGAGGCGTCGGTGCAATCATGAAATCCCGGCCGGATAACATGCGCTATGTTGGCGCTGTGGACCTGCGACTGGCGTACGACACGCGCTTCGTCCACGCCGATCGTTCTGAAAAAAATCGATCGGTTGGCTTTTATTTTTTCCGGGTCGTCTTTTGTTTTTAACCCGAGATTCAGCGATTCGTAAGGCCCCGAACTGAATCCGCCTTTTCGCGTCGAAAAAAAAGCCCGGATGGTTTTTTCTTTTTCCAGCGCAGGGAAAAAACCGATCGTCAGTGACTGAATATTTTCAAATCGCACGGCATTCATATTTGAAGAATGTATTTATTATTACAGTTTTAGTCAAGAAAATCGTGCGTTCGTTGCGCTTGTTTTGTGAGTTTGATCTTGAAAAACAGAAATATTATAGCTAATTATGTGTTTAAAGAAGACAACGGCCTATATGAAAGGAAAATCGATCTGTGAATGCGACCAACATGAAAAAAACCGATCTGCAAAAATGGTACCGCCTGGCGCATCAGAGCCGGTTGATAGACGAACAGGCATCGCGGTTTATCCGTCAGGCTAAGGGCTGGTCGTACCTTGCGATGTGCGGCGGACATGAGGGCATTCAGCTCGCGCTGGGACTGTCTTTTCGCCCGAATGTCGATTTTCTTTTTCCTTATTACCGCGATCAGCTGACGTGCCTTGCTGCGGGAATCACTGTGGATGAAATCATGCTGAACGGTCTCAGCCGCCGCGATGACGTAGCCGGCGGAGGGCGGCACATGTCCAATCATTTTGCGAAGCCTTCGTTCCAGATCGAAAACGTTTCATCAAATGTATCAAATCATTCCCTGCACGCGGTCGGCGTCGCGCGGGCGATCAAATATTACAAATCGGAAGGCGTCGCTTACGCGAGTTTCGGCGAAGCGTCAGCATCGGAAGGATACGTGTATGAGGCGCTGAACGGCGCGTCCCGCGAACAGCTTCCGGTAATCATCGTTATTCAGAATAACCGCTACGGCATCAGTGTGCCGCTTGCCCAGCAGACGGCGAATCCTGTAGTGTCCGACAATTACAAGGGGCTGAAAAACCTCGGCGTGTTCAACTGTGACGGCAAGGATTTCTTCGACAGCCGCCGCGCGATGGACGAAGCTATGGCGTACGTCCGCACGGGACAAG
>JBBIRG010000458.1:0-2059 GCA_037441945.1 Bacteroidota bacterium
GACCGTCTCAAAGCCGTACTTCGAGAAGTGACTGAATCGGGCGGCGAGATGATCCTGTTTATTGACGAACTGCACACGTTAGTCGGCGCCGGAGCCGCGGAAGGCGCAGTGGACGCGGCGAATATGCTCAAACCGGCTCTTGCGCGGGGCGAACTGCGCGCCATCGGCGCCACCACATTCGACGAATACCGCAAGCATATCGAAAAAGACGCCGCCCTCGAACGCCGGTTCCAGCCGGTACTGATTGAAGAACCTACGGTTGAGGATACCATCTCCATTCTCCGAGGACTGAAAGAAAAATATGAAGTCCATCACGGCGTGCGCATCCAGGATGGTGCTATTGTCGCTTCGGCGGTATTATCACATCGTTACATTAGCGACCGGTTCCTTCCCGACAAGGCGATCGACCTGATCGATGAAGCGGCGTCAAAACTGAGAATTGAAATTGATTCCATGCCCGAAGAATTAGACGAAGTAGAAAGAAAAATCAAACAGATCGAGATCGAACAGCTCGCTTTGAAAAAAGAACGGGATGAAGCATCCCGACAGCGCCTGCAGGACATCAACCGCGAACTCGCCGTACTGAAGGAAGAACGCACCCGTCTGCGCGCGCACTGGCAATCGGAAAAGGAATGCATCCAGTCGATCCGCAAGATCAAGGAAGAAATTGAGCTCACCCGCACGCAGGCTGAACAGTCCGAACGTTCCGGCGACCTGAACAAAGCCGCCGAACTGAAATACGGTCGCATGACGCAGTTATTCAAATCATTGGAACGCGAAAATGAAAAACTCCGCGTTATGCAGACCAGCATGAAAATGCTCCGCGAGGAAGTCGGCGAGGAGGACATCGCCGGGATAGTCGCGAAATGGACGGGAATTCCGGTTCAGCGGATGATGGAAGGCGAAAAAGAAAAAATCCTGAAAATCGGGGAACGGCTGAAACATCGGGTCGTGGGACAGGACGAAGCCGTTTCATCCGTCTCCGACGCGATCAAACGTTCGCGCGCCGGACTGTCCGACGATAAAAAACCGCTCGGATCGTTCATTTTTCTCGGTTCAACAGGCGTCGGGAAAACGGAACTCGCCAAAGCGCTCGCTGAGTTTCTCTTCGATGACGAAAACGCGTTGGTCCGCATTGACATGTCGGAATACATGGAACAGCACTCGGTTAGCCGGCTGATCGGCGCGCCTCCGGGATACGTCGGTTATGATGAAGGCGGCCAACTGACTGAAGCCGTGCGACGCCGCCCCTACTCCGTCATCCTGCTGGACGAAATTGAAAAAGCGCATCCCGATGTGTTCAACATCCTTCTGCAGGTGCTTGACGACGGGCGGCTGACCGACAACAAAGGCCGAACCGTGAATTTCAAAAACACGATTATCATCATGACCTCCAATCTTGGAGCGGCGCATATCATGGAACGCATCCAGATGATGACGACAGAAAACAGAGAAGCGGTTTACGATGATATGAAAGAAACCGTCATGCAGATGCTGAAACAGCGGACGCGGCCGGAATTCCTGAACCGCGTGGATGATATTATCATGTTCCGTCCGCTGGATAAGAATCAGCTTGAGAAGATCGTGCGTATCCAGTTTGAGCGGGTGCGTGAACTGCTGAGCCGCCAGAACATCGCCGCGGAACTCACGGAAAAAGCCGCCGGATATTTATCGGCGAAAGGATATGATCCGGTGTTCGGAGCCCGGCCGCTAAAACGGCTGATCCAGAAGGAAATCATCGACACGCTTGCGACGCAACTGCTTGAAGGACAATTTGGCAAAGGCGATCAAATACGCATTGATTCCGACGGCGAGAAACTTGTGTTTCAGGCATAAAAACCGCGTCTGCCGGTGAATACTGCTCAATTATTAATTGTCTCAAAGTAGTAACAACATTATCGAAAAACCATTCAGGATTCGTCGGCGACTTGTTTTTTTCATAAGAGGCGATGAATAAATACAATATTTTTCGGGACAAAAATCAGAACTTTATATGAAATCATTTATTAATGAGTGCGTGATATGGTGAACATATTTATTTTATCACAGAGTCGCTCAG
>JBBIRG010000459.1:0-2050 GCA_037441945.1 Bacteroidota bacterium
TGGCTCAGACTGAAAATGACCAGTTGTTCCGTGGTTTCGTCGATATTAACGACGTCTTCGCGCTGTGATAATTCCAATTGCCGGATGACGTCTTTTCGGTTAAAATCGTTGTCCTGATTCGTCATGGGATTTCGCGTATAAGTGATGAAATACGGTTACGGAATACCGCTGTCCCGCGGTAATCAGACGGATCGTTAAGTCGGCCTCCTCGCGGGGCGCATTCCATTCCTGCCGGATATAGTTAGGCTGAACAAAAAGAAGAGGTTCACCGTAATGCGCCGACAGATGAAAAAGAAGGCTGTCGAGTTTATGCAGCGAATCGTTCACTGCGAAATAATTGAAGGAAGCCAGCCGGTTGTTTTCATTGTAATCAAGATAATAATCCTGCCCGCCGATGCGGATTACATTTGTCATGCCTTTGGTTTTCAGGTTCGGAATACGGGATATCAGCTGGACGGATGTATCGGCCGTCATCGCGGAATCAAGCGCGCTCAGCCGGGAACCCCAGGTCAGCGTATCGAATCCGCTGTAAAACGGCCCGCCCGTTACCCATGGATCGGCCTGCCGGCAGCCGAAGTTCAGACAAACCAGAAGAATGAACATGGAACCCGCCGGCCACATCGGAACCTGCTTTTTGTATTGATTCGTTTTCACGATAAAAATGTAATATTTTTTACGCTAAATAGAAACAGTTATTTGTTTTTTGAATCCCCGTCGGGAAGGATTTCATCGCCCTTCAAAACGCGGTCCTTGTTTTCCATCAGATAGGCCAGCGCCGCTTCGTATTGGTTGGGAATAATCCCGTCTAATATGGCGTCTTCGACTAATTGTTTCAGCTGGCCGACTTTTTTGCACGGCTGAAGACTGAACAACCTCATGATCTCATCGCCGCGGACGGGCGGCTGGAAAGCTCTTAACCGGTCTTTTTCCTCAACCTCGCGAACGCGCGTGAGAACATGTTCAAAATTGCTGAGATACTGACGGACGCGGTCCTTGTTGCCCGAGGTGATATCCGCGCGGCACAGCGCCAGCAGTTCGTCGACGTCATTGCCGCTCTCAAAAATCAGGCGGCGGATGGCGCTGTCGGTCACGATCTCATCAACCAGCTGGATGGGCCGCATGTGCAGGCGCACGATTTTGGAAGCGTAATCCGTAAAATCATTCGGAAGTTTCAGCTTTCTTCCGATGCCTGTGACCATGCGGGCGCCGACATCCTCATGACCGTGGAACGTCCATCCCGATCCGGGTAAGAATTTTTTCGTCCGCGGTTTTCCGATGTCATGCATCAGCGCGGCGAACCGAAGAGGCGGCGAATCGCTCATCGCGGCCAGATGATCAAGAACTTTCAGTGTATGGCGAAAGACGTCCTTATGAAGATAACCCTGCTGGGGTTCTACGCCGGCCAATGCCGCAAGTTCCGGCAGGATAACATCCAGAATGCCGCTTTCGTAGCACAGTTCAAACCCGACCGAGGGTTTCGGGCTTGCGAGTATTTTCAGCAGTTCGGCGGTGATGCGCTCCTGGGAAATTATTTTCAGGCGTTCGGCGTTCCGCCGGATGCCGTCAAAGGTCGGTTCGTCAATTGTAAACTGAAGCTGGGAGGCAAACCGGACGGCGCGCATCATACGGAGCGGATCGTCGGAAAAAGTCATATCCGGATCCAGCGGCGTACGGATGATCCTCCGGTTGATATCGTCCATGCCGTGAAAAAGGTCATGAATGACGCCGAACGTTTTTTGATTGATCGATAAGGCCAGCGCGTTGATCGTAAAATCCCTTCGCGAAAGATCGCTCTGTAATCCGGCAGGGCGCACCTCCGGATTGCGCGAATCTTCCCGGTAACTTTCACTTCGCGCGCCGACGAACTCGATCTTCAGATCGCCGTACTCCTCACCCATCGGCAGCATCGCGGTCGTCACGGCGCGCGCCGCGTACCAGCCGATCGGCGCGAAGACGGCCATCACGAGCAGGATCCAGCCGATGTTCTCGAGGCCGGGCCGGAAGAACGTCGCCACGATCGCGACCGCCATCCCGAACGCGCCGACCCAGT
>JBBIRG010000460.1:0-2047 GCA_037441945.1 Bacteroidota bacterium
CCACGACCTGTACCGGCGCGTATTCCGCGTTATACTCGGGATACGTCAGTTCCTCCCCCCGGGCTGTAACGGCCTGAAGGTAATATTCAAACACCTGGCCTTTTTTCAGCTTTATGTGCGACAGCGCGCGGCTGAAGGTTCCGTTATACCTTTCAATCAACGGCATCGCGACGTAGGCCGCGTCGCCCGGAAAACGGTAAAAGACCGTTACCTGGTCGACCGGAACCGTAAAGGACGATTCAATGACGATCGGCTGATCCTCGGAAACCTGCACGACTGGACGGTGAATCATCTTGCCGTGACCGGAAGCGAAGGCGTCCGCGCAAAAAATGTTGGCCACTAATAAAACGGCTATAAAAACCTCCGGCAGTCCTAATCCGGAAATAGTAACTTTACTTTGTGACATAATATTCTCCTGACGTTAATGATCAGTAAGTCTTTTTAAATTACATTGAAAATTCTTTCTTAATGATCGCCTGGACTTCACCGGGTTCAGGGAAACGGTCGAGTTTTGCCTTGGAAAAAAGCAACCGCCCATTTACAGTCACTTCAAATACCCCGCCCGAAGATTCTTTCAGGCTGACTTTGGCGCTGAACGCTTTTTTCAATTCATCCGCCAGACCGGCGGCTCGCGGGTAATAGTTTCACATGACGCAGTATTCAATACTCACTTTCATGAAGAACCTTTCGGTTGGTTTGACGTTTTATCAATATAGTATAAATTAATACATTATGGCGCTTTTTTGCAACTTATTTTTTTTCTATAAACAAAAAAGTCACCCGCAATATGCGGATGACTTTCCGTCAAAATGCTTTTGGCTAGTATGGCGTAAATTATTTCATCAGGCCGTCAATTTTGTCGACAAGTTGTTTTTTCGGAACAGCCCCGACGACTTTATCGACTAGCTGTCCGTTCTTGAAGAACAGCAGGCTCGGGATGCTCATGATGCCGAAACGGGAAGCTATGTTCGGATTCTGATCGACATCGATCTTGCAGATTTTTGCCTTGCCGTCATACTCTTTTGCGATTTCTTCCAGCGCCGGGGCAATCATGCGGCAGGGCGCGCACCACGTTGCCCAGAAATCGACAAGCACCGGCTTGTCGGATTTAATAACTTCATTTTCAAAGGACTGGTCGGTTAAAACAATCGGATGGCTCATAGTTTACTCCGGATGTAAAAAAGTTAAAATTGAAATGATTGCATATCGGGATAACGATACATACCCGGTTTTATTCCGATCCTTCCCTGCCGGTTTGGACAACCGGAATATCCCCGGAGCCATTTGTTTTTTTCTTTTCATGAGGCGCTGCCGGCTTTGTAAAAAGGATCATAAAGGTAATAATCACCATACCGCAGACCACGGCGGAATCCGCCACATTGAAAACCGGCCACCGTTGCATGCCAAGCATATCGGGAATGTCAACATCCATGAAATCAACCACGCGGCCGTACAGGAAACGGTCGATCAGGTTCCCGACCGCTCCTCCCAGAATCAGTCCCAGAGCCGCCCGGTACGGACCCCGTTCATAGCGCATTTTATGGATATACCAGATCAGCGCGATCGAAGCGCCGAAGGAGACGATGGTAAAAAACCACCGGCCAAGAAAAGCATGATCATGGAAAAAGCGCACGCCGAACGCCATGCCGGGGTTCTCGACAAACGTCAGCCGGACGGAGTCACCTATTAGGGGTATTGACTCATACAGATACATCCAGCTCTTTACCATCCATTTCGTAATCTGATCCAGCACGACAATAACGGCGGAAATCAGATAAATCCTGTAAACGGGTTTTTGATCAGGTATTGTAGGTATCACCGGAGAGATCCTTATTTTTGACTTTTGCCAGTTGTTTCTTGCAGTCGACATGGTATTTCGCGACCAGAACGACTTCAAGGCGTTCCTTTTCGATGTCTTTTCCGCAGATCATGCAAACGCCGTACGTGCCGTCTTCGATCCGCTTCATGGCATCGTTAAGGTCCGAAAGATACTTGTTTTCCCGGGCCGCTAGAAGGAAAGCTTTTTCACGGTCGTAGGTATCGCTCC
>JBBIRG010000461.1:0-2030 GCA_037441945.1 Bacteroidota bacterium
ACACTCATCAGTGAGTAATTCTGATGACTTTAGCCCGCTTCGTTCTTCATCCGTTTTTTTATCTTCATTTTTGAACTGTTTATCAAAATTACCAAGAATTTCACCCGTAGCGACGGATATGATCTTCATCTTAACGTCAACAACCACTGAACGAGTCGTCGTAATGTGCGTTGTCTTGTTTCCCTTCTTGCTTGTGCTGGTCCATTTGTCGTCTAAATCGGTTGACGTGTATTCAACGGCGCCGGTCACGATCGCTTCAACGCCTAAGAGTTTTCCGGCCTGCGCCGCCTGGGAAGCGTCAATATTATCGGACATACTGAAATTTTGTTCTTTCAATATTTTCTGAATCCTGGAACGTTCGACCAATTGAAAAATATTCGTTTTAACGCCCTTCATAAACGTTTTGCCCTCTTTCTTGGAAAAAAATCCGGCAATATCCTGAATACCGCGCGTTTCGAGCAACAATTGCGTCGATAAATATTCAGCGAAAGCATTTCCCTTTCCCTGTTTGCCGGTAAAATCAAGCAAGGCGATTTTCTTGACGTTGTCCAGATTTTTCTGCGGCGGGGTTAAAACAAAACACTCGATTTTTTGCGCCTGAATCTGCATTAATGCGAATACGTTTGCTAATAGCACACTGCTGATAAGTCGTAACCAATTCATTTTTTTCTCCTTTTTTGGGTTAAATGCATAAGTAAATTATCAATCAATTTTCTTTCCCAAACAACCTCCTTCCCAAATCCCTGAACATCCGGTATTCTTCGTCATTGAATGGTTCGATGCGTCCGCTGTTGATTTTTTCTAACCAGCGGAGTAACAATTCTTTTTCAGCTAATCCGGTTAGCTTTTGCTTGCAGTCCGGTTCGTTCGGCAGGATATATCCCTTTTTCCCGTTCATCGCCCTCAGCAGGAGGTTCAGCGTGTGCAGGCGCGCTGTGCATTTCCCGTCGCAGGATTTTATCCGGTAAATCGTCGTCCGGCTGACCTCGCTGGCGCGGCTTAATTCGTCTATGCTCATCGTGGTCTCCCTCAAACCATGCTGTACCTGCTGCGTGAGTTTTTGCTTTAACTTCCGATCTTCCATACAATGAATTTGCCTCTTCCGCGTCTGGTTTTGCTTGTGACGGGCTGATTCCGTTTTTAATTTAATTGTCACCGGTGTATTATTTCAAGTCCCTTATTGTCACGTTCCGTGTCTTTTTGTTTCTTATGAATCGCTTTCTTATGTCATATTGTTCCGTTGCGCCGGCAAAATCTGGATAATTATTTTGATTTTTTGGTAAATTTTTTTTAGTCTGTTACGATGGGTAACCCAAGAGGCGATCTAATAGTCTGTAATTAGCGTCTTATAATTATTGAAATATTATTACAACCAACAAAATGTTCAAAAACGGCGTACCCGCTGATCAGGATATCACACTCGTAAAACGTATTGAAACCGGCGACCGCAAAGCGGAAGAGGCGCTCTTTAAACGCTATCGGGAAAAGATACAGTTTTATGTCTTTTATAATATCCCTTCATTTCAGGCCATTCAAGATGACCCGGAAATCATGGATGATATCGTTCAGGAAATATGCGTGGGCGCGCTGGAATCTTTCCGTAAGCGGCTCTACAACCCGTCAACGGGCGCGGTGAGCACCTATATTTTCAAGATAGCCAGAAATAAAATGATCGATTGTTCCCAAAAAAGCATGAAAATCCCGTCGCAACCCTTACCGGATGAGGAAACGGGTATAACGCCCGATTCCTTAAAAGCATTTCCGGAAAATCCCGAAAAAAAGGAACGGGAGAGATTGCGTACGAACGCGGTCGGCGAATGCCTGCGAACCATCAACCCCGTGTGCCGCCAGGCCCAGCGGGCAGTGGTTGATGCGCGTGATCGGATCGACGGCGTTGACCACTTCGAGGATGGTCAGCTCCGACGGCGACTTGACCAGCGAGATGCCTCCGCCCACGCCGCGCTGGCCTGGACGCCGGTCAGGGCGACCGCCGCGAGGAGCGCGAATGCCAGGAAACGTTTCATGATGGT
>JBBIRG010000462.1:0-2011 GCA_037441945.1 Bacteroidota bacterium
GAATGACGTCCGTAAATAAAAACCTGAAACGATACAATATTCTTTCAATTAATTTCATATCTTCCGTTATAATTTCCGCCTGGCCGACCATTCCCTGTTTAAAATCAAGCGATTTATTATAACTCGTTTTTAAACCGTCAGGCAACGATACCGTCACGGAAATATTGCTTTCATGCGCCGCTGCGGAAACCGATTCCACATATCCGTTGACTAATCCGAATTCATGATAGGGAAACCCGTCAAATTTAATCTTAACCCGCTGGCCATTTTTAATTTTACCGGTACCAAACCCGGTTATATAGATTTTACCAATCATCGAAACAGCGTCAGGAAAAACCGACATGATTTCATCATTTTGATTGACATATTGATTCGAGCTCCAGAATTTGAAAAAAGACACGCGGCCTTCAATCGGAGATATCAACATGTAACGCTGTTCCCATGCGGCCATAGCGCTTTCAAGTTTTTTATAGGACTCATACAGGGATAAATTAAGTTGCTTATCCTGTTCCTGGAACTGCTGGTTAAGATCGAGGGTATCCTGTCGATACTCGGCAATCCGGATCTGATTGCTGATTATGCCCGATTCAGCGCTTTCAAGAGAATATTTTTTCTGGAGGTATTCGCTTTCATTGGCTGCAAATTCAATTTCAGAAAGCAATCCTTTTTCGAACAGCGATTTGTTGGTTAAATATTTTTTTTCCGAGAGTTCAACCTCTTTTTCGAGAATTTTCTTTTGTTTTATCAGTCGTTCATGTAAAGATTTTAAAATGTCGATCTGATTTTCAATCGATTTCTTTTTCCGGGGTAAATAATTGAGCTGTATGAATAACCGGTAATTCTGATATTTCATCTGGAAATCCGAATAATCGCTTTGCAGTTCGCCCAAAATAAGCGCCTGATTAAAACCATCTTCGGATATGGGCTCATTTTTATTTATCGCCACGCCAAAACGTTGTACGAGCTTTTTTAATTCCAGATAATCATTATAAACGGTAGGATTTTCCATATAGGCCAAATGGGCATCGGGTTTTACCCGATCATTATTTTGAACAAATAGTTTTGTAATCTTCCCGTTTGTTCTTGCGACAATACTGACAGGCGGATTTTCGGTTACAATTGTTATTCTGGATGTAATTACGTCCGGATATTCAATTACACAGCTGGCGATCAGGAAAATCAATATCGCAATAAAAATGACCGTTATTCCCCAACGTACTATCCAATGTGGAAAATAACTGAGAATATCCTCAACTTCGTCGCTGCGAATGCCATGCTTCGCCCGAACCTGATGTTCCCGGTCATTGTCCAATAATATTTTATTAGATTCTTCGGGCATTAATTACCAAGCTCCAATTGATTTTTGACTAGATTGTAATAGGCTCCTTTTAGTTGGGTCAACTCAGTATGATTCCCGTGTTCAATGATCTGCCCTTTTTCGAGTACAACAATCTGGTCGGCATTTTTGACGGTGCTCAAGCGATGCGCGATAATAACGACGGTTTTCCCTTCAAAGAAGCGTTCAAGGTTTTCAATAATGACTTTTTCATTATTTGCATCAAGAGCGCTGGTGGCTTCATCAAAGAAAAGATATTCCGGATTTTTATAAACCGCTCGCGCTATTAATAACCGCTGTCTTTGTCCCTGGCTTAACCCATGCCCGTCGCTCCCGATTTTTGTATTGTATCCCAACGGCAGCGATTCGACAAACTCCTGGATGTTGGCGGCTTTAACGGCATGAAACAGTCGCTGACGGTCAACTTTTTCCTCGCTTAGCGCTATATTTTTCGCGATGGTATCGGAAAAAATAAAGCCGTCCTGCATGACGACGCCGCATTTTTGTCTCCAGATACGGCTATTGAAGTTGGACAAGTTTATCTCACCCATCATTATTTCGCCTTTGGTGGGCGGATAAAATTTTAACAGCAATTTGTGTAATGTTGTTTTTCCGCTGCCGCTGGCGCCGACAACCGCCGTGACTTTACCCTGAGGAATGGTAAGCGATAATTCC
>JBBIRG010000463.1:0-2007 GCA_037441945.1 Bacteroidota bacterium
TGGCATGTTTAGCGTTACGGAATCAATTCGAACCGTAGCTGTATTGCAGAAAATGCTGTCGATTCGTACTCGAGTATATCCCGCGGAATCAATTCGGCAATTGAGATAATAATGTTTCTGCGTGTTGCCGGATACGTAAATCCTGGGTATTCCGGTATAACTATATTCGCCGGATGCGTTAGTCTGAATGGTTTTGACCGCATTAGTCCAATTCGTATCAGGAGCAATACAGAAACGAACCGAAGCGTTGACAAATGGACGGCTTGTTTTGCCGACTTTTCCGTTAATGGTCACCGCCGTCGCTGGGTCGGCGGCAACTACCTCATTCACGGTTTCATTTCGAGTTATCCCTATCTCTTTAACGTAGGGAGCATAGACCGGTTTTCTGACCGCATTTCCATTAGTATCGGTTGATGTTCGATAAAAATCCATCGTATCTAAACGAATCATTTCCAACCGGTAATTACCCTCTTTCAATTTAGTAAAAGCAAAACCTCCGTTCGCGTCAAGCGTGAATAATACCGTGTCCTTCTTGATGCGAATATCTGCATAATCGGTTATACAGCGCATCAAACGGCCGCTCATGGGTTCTTTCATTACGTTTTGAAGTGTACCGGTTATCGTCGAACTACTGCTCTTGTCCTCTTCGCACCCTATACTCACGTATAGGAATGCAAATAAAAGGAAACACACCATAATGACTTTCTTCATGTCACACTCCTTGTTTGGTTTTGTTAAAAAAGTTCGTTGGTCAATGAAATTTCAGAAAAGTTAAATTTTAGAAATCAGTGTCAATATATTACCTCCATAGAATATTGTCAAGTTTTTTTTGACTAATCGGACTGAATGTGTTAACTGTTCTTTACATTTTTCCACACGGTTATGACCGCATCCGGACAGGTTGAATCCACCGGCAAATTACTTAAAATATCAATGATACACAACGATTATTTTATAAACGGTCGTTAGTACCATGTAAAGGGTAAATTTTCATTTTGAACGACGGAATCATAGCCGTATCCGCTTCCATCCCCCGCTCCGGAATTTATAAAAACAAATCACTCCGAAGGCAATCATATATGCCGCCCAGGCAATCCACGGACCGAACCGTCCGTATTCCAGCGTGAAAGTCAGCAGGTAAGTCATGGGAAGAAATATCAGCCAGTTGACGGCCACTTCGGCAATCATGACCCACCGCGTGTTACCGGCTCCTTCCAGCGCCGATGAAAAGACCATACCGGCGGCGTCCACGATCTGCACCAATCCCACGACCTGGAGCGGGAAAACTGAACTCCGGATCACGGTTTCATGGTCGGTAAAAAGTCCCGCGATAAATTCCGGGAAGGCGATGAAGACCAGCCCGGTCGCGCCCATGAGCAACATACACAGCTTGACGCTTTCATAAGCGGCGCGTTCGGCCTTGGCCGGATTTCCAGCCCCGAGATTCTGCCCGATCAACGCCGAGGCGGCGACGCCGAAGCCATGACCCGGCATGAACGAGACTGACTGGATATTCAGCACCACATTGACCACGGCGACCTGAATAACGTCTAACCGGTCGACCATCGCGTAAAACACCGCGAGTCCGCCGATGACCAACACCCCGCGAAACGCATTCGGCGAAGCTAAGCGAATGATCTCTTTCATCAGCGTCCGGTCAAGATTGGCGAATCTCAGTGAATTGAATTCTTTCCGGTATTTCCGTCCTGCGCATCCTGTGAGAATCAGCGCGATACACGCCGTCGCGGTCAGTACGGCGATGACCGATCCGATGGCGGCGCCGGGGACGCCGAGTCGCGGAAAACCGAAGTGTCCGAAAATCAGCGTGTAATTCGCGGCAACATTCACCGTCATCATGACTAAAGACGTGACCAGGTAAATCCGGGTCTTGCCGATCCCGCTGAAAAAACCGCGGATAACATAGAAACAGGCCGCTGCGGGAAACGACAGCGCGAAGACCTGTATATAAACGACCGCATACGCAATAACGGTTTCATTGGTCGACAG
>JBBIRG010000464.1:0-2004 GCA_037441945.1 Bacteroidota bacterium
CTTCGCCGGGTCCCATGGAAATGCCCGAATAACGGATTTCTTCGGCGACCCAGTGCGTCAGTACAGAAACGCTGTCCATTTCCGTCTTTGCGCCTTTAAGAATCTCGTCCGTTTTGTCCTTGATTTCCTTGTCGAATTCGAAACTTCCATAATCCTCGTTGACGTTATAAAACCAAACGGCTTTTTCATACCAGGTTTTGGTTGTTGATAATAACAGTTTCGGCGCAACATCGGAAAGCGCCGCCATGTTTCGTTCGCGCGGAAAGGGTTTGATGTCGCTCATTTTCCACTGGTAGATCTTCTTGCCTTTCGGGTGGAGGAAATTATGGGTGGGGGATTTGACGGCTTTGATCGATTTCGTGGGTTCGACGAACACGCTTTCCGTTTTTTCGTCCGTCATGAAATGGTTGAACGACGTCGCGGCGCCGTTATAAAATTCATACTGGAGTTCCATTTTCGGCGGCAGGTACAGCCGGTAAACTTTTTCAAGAACGGGGACCTCGCTCCAGAATTCGACGATATCGTAAAAATGTCCTTTCATCGGGGGGATGAACTTGTCATCGTCGTCGGGATTCTGTAGAAGCGCGTAAGTAAAGCCTTTGCGGAAGACGACTGTTTCAATGGCGTCGCCGGGTTCTAACCGCCCGAAATTCACGGCGATCTGGCGCGCGCCCCAGTAAATAGCCCGCGCCGGAGCGGGATAGTCGATGAACCGCGATGAATCCAGCGTTTCCACCGTCCCGTTCTTCCGATAAATCGCCGCCGATAAAATTTTGACTCCGGCCGACAGAGGGTCGTAATCGAATTTAACAACATTATTCTGAACGGCTCCGGCGGTGGTTAATATCTTGGTTAGTTTGCGCAGACGGACGTAAGTCAGCCCCGTTTCCTGTACGTCAACGATCATGCTGTCGTAAGCAACGACTACGTCCGCTTTAGGATAATCCTTTTCGGTGATCTTTTTTAGTATATCCGCGGGAACTATTTGAGCCTGTATTCCGGCGGCCGGCAGCGCGATGAAAATCAGAAATGCAAGCAGGTTTTTTGTTTTCATGGTGAGTCGCTTTTCATTTGTGAGGAACTGAAGTCGTTAATTTCTGTTTAAGGCAAATGTTATTGAATAATACAGAAATTGTCAAATGGAATCGAAGCGCGCTGACAATCAAATAAAGAAAACCAAATAACGAATCAAGGATTACGAATGCTCAACATCGGAATTAAGAAGGCGCATGAACAATAATTGTTTTGAATGAAATTGCTTGCTCAGAAATAAATGATTAATTATATTCGTACATGAGTCATACGAGCATTGAAATTGGTATTGTCGGCGCCGGAAGTTTCGGCACGGCAATGGCCGTTCATCTTTCCAGAAAAAATTATCCTATCACAATCTGGTCGTACGAGCAGAAAGTAGCGAGCGATATTCAGCAATTCAAAGAAAATAAAACCTATTTACCGGGATTCATTTTGCCCGACAACATTGCGGCGACGAACGAACTGAAAAAAGCTGTAACCGGGAAAAGGATTATTTTGCAGGCGAATCCGGCCCAGGCAACGCGGTCGGTAATGGGAGAAGCAACGCCTTTTCTGGACCCGCAGGCCATTATCGTGAACTGCACAAAAGGCCTGGAAAATGAAACGCTGATGACGATGTCCGAATTGCTTCAAGAAATTCTGCCTCCGTCTAACGCCGAACGGCTGGCCTTTCTTTCGGGACCGAGTTTCGCCCGCGAGGTCGCCAGCGGAGCGCCGACGGCGGTTACAATTGCGTCGAAAAACCTGGAGACCGCGCGTTTTTGCCAAGATGTGATCAGCAACGATAGGTTCCGCGCCTATACAACGGACGACATCGTGGGATCGGAACTCGCAAGCGCGCTGAAGAACGTCATCGCGGTCGCCGCCGGCATCAGCGACGGGATGGGCTTCGGTCACAATACGCGCGCGGCGATCATTACGCGTGGCGTCGCCGAGATCCTTCGGCTCGGAAAAAAAATGGGCGCGCAG
>JBBIRG010000465.1:0-2000 GCA_037441945.1 Bacteroidota bacterium
TCGTTTTTTCATATTCGGTAAAATAGGTCCGGTATCCCAGATAGCGTTCCCGGAAAGGCAGTGCGGCGGACTTGGTAAATTTTTTCAGGTTACGGAAGTGCGCGTGCCGTGAAGCGGGCAGAGGACGGATGAACAGGGTTTCAAACGGTTTTCGGAATATTTTCGGGATTGCCGCGTACTGTTGGGCTATTTTCATAGCCGAATAGCGGGGATAACCTCCGAAAATCTCATCGCCGCCCACGCCGCTAAGCATAACGGTCAGTGTTTTGCGCGAAGCCTTACAGATCAGGTATGTGCTGATAGCCGCCGGATCGGCGACGGGTTCATCCATGTGCCACACTAATTTCTGAAAAATGTCCATCACCCGTGGGTCGAGTATAATCTCCCGGTAATCGATATTCAGGAAATTCCGCGCATAACGGGCGTATTCGACGTCGCTTGGCACGATGTCATGTTTTATGTCCTTTTCGGAGAATCCGATCGTGTAGGTTTTGACAGGCTGATCGGATATGCGGTTCATCAGCGCGACTATGGCGGTGGAATCAATGCCTCCGCTCAGGAATGCTCCCAGCGGAACGTCGCTGATCATACGCCTTTGCACGGAATCGCCAAGCAGATAAATTAACTTTTCGATCCATTCTTTTTCCTGAATGTTGTTTTGAAATTGTATATCGACATCCCAGTAAGGCTTAATTTCAATTTTTTCTGATTGAAAAGTCAGATAGTGACCGGCTTCCAATTTGAAAATATTCCTGAATGCGGTATCCGGCTCAGGCGTCCACAAAAAAGACATGTATGCATCAATGGCGGAATAATTAACTTCTGCGGGAAATCCGGGATAAGCGAGAATCGATTTGATTTCCGAAGCGAAAAGAAAAACGCCGTTCTGCAAAGCATAATAAAAAGGTTTGACGCCCAAACGGTCCCGCGCCGCAAAAACCTTACGTTTGGGAGAATCCCAGATCACAAAAGCGAACATGCCGTTGAGGTGTTTCAGGCAGTCTTCTCCCCATTCGTCATAGGCATTGAGTATAACTTCCGTATCTGACTGATTTCTGAAAACATAACCTTTGCTCTGCAGTTCGGCCTTAATTTCTCGGTAATTGTAAATTTCTCCGTTGAAGACAATCCGGAGTGTTTCCCGGATATTTGACATCGGCTGGTGACCCGTCGATAAATCAATGATCGAGAGCCTCCGAAAACCCATCGCTGCCTGATGGTCGGTATAAAATCCTTCGTCGTCAGGCCCGCGGTGAGCGATGACGCCGGTCATTTTTTTCAGGATAACCGTAGCGTCCGATTCAATCTTACCGAAAAAACCGGTGATGCCGCACATCGTTTAAAACAGCGTGTAAATGAAGGGCGCTAATCCCGATCCCTGGGCAAACACAAGAAGTAAGCCGAAAAGCACCAGCACGATGACCATCGGGATCATCCACCAGAGTTTCTTTTTCCAGAGAAATGTCAGAAGCTGTCCGAAAATTCCCAATCGCGTTCCGAAACCCATTGAATATTCCTTTTGTTAATAATCGGTTAATTATAACAGGAAATATCATATTTCCAAATGGTTTATCTAAATATTCATCCGAATATGTTATACCGTAAAATGCACCAGATCGCCGAAATTCCGTCTTTCCAGTTGATTTTTTTTCCTTCCTGATAAGTACGCCCGTAATAGGAAATGCCGACTTCATAAATCCGGCAGCCCCTGATTTTCGCGATTTTAGCCGTCACTTCCGGCTCAAATCCGAATCGTTTCTGATCTAATTTAATCGGTTTAATGATTTCCTTGCGGAAAACCTTATAACAGGTTTCCATGTCGGTCAGATTAAGATTGGAAAACATATTCGACAGGAGCGTGAGGAATTTATTGCCGACATAGTGCCAGAAATAAAGCACACGATGCGCGTCTCCGCCCATAAAACGTGAACCATATACGACGTCCGCCTTGTTCTCAACGATCGGTGTTAGAAGCCGTGGGTATTCATGGGGATTATATT